>JABIME010000102.1 GCA_018654125.1 Candidatus Cloacimonadota bacterium | reverse complement strand
TGTACGAAAAGTTCTGGGTGCATCAGTACCCAGTATAGTTTCGATCTTGCTAAAACAATTTACCAAGTGGGTTGTATTTGCCAATATCATTGCCTGGCCAATTGCTTATCTCATCATGAAAAGCTGGCTACAGAATTTTGCTTATCACATTGATATGAAAATTGGATATTTCATGCTCTCTGGATTGATTACGCTTCTAATTGCTGTAACTACTGTCAGCTATCTGGCAGTAAATGCTGCGAATAAGAATCCGGTGAAAGCTTTGAATTATGAATAAGAAATCGGCTTTTGACGTCAGACAAAAACGATGTCAAACTGATAAATTTTAATAGAGGAAAATATGCTAAAAAATTATTTAAAGATCGCGCTAAGAAATCTGATGAGACAAAAGGTGTTTTCACTTATAAATATTGTCGGCATGGCAATTGGGTTAGCCTGTGGAATATTGCTTTCACTTTGGATCTTTGATGAGATCAGTTTTGATAAATTTCATGAAAATGGAGAAAATATTTATCGCATTCTAGAAAACCAAAGTTATTCATCACAAAGTATGCAGGTTGCAGTAACTCCTGTACCGTTGGCAGAATCAATAAAAGGAGACTTCCCGGAAATCGTTGGTGCAACCAGATATAATGATAGTTATGCACAAGATTTTAAAGTTGATGATAAAGTATTTTCTGAAATTATGGGAGCCTTTGCTGATGAAGATTTTTTAAAGATGTTCAGTTTTCCAATTATTAAGGGTGATCAGGAACCACTTTCTTCAAAAAAATCTATTGTAATAACAGAAGGTACTGCGAAAAAACTTTTTAAAGATGAGGAAGCATTAGGCAGAAATATTTCACTTTACAACAATAATTTTGAAATAACTGCCATTATTAATGATGTTCCAGAAAATTCCCATATATCATTCGATTATCTGCTTCCATTCCAAATAATGGTCGATAGAAACCCGGATCTTGATCAGTGGGGCAGTAATTCGATTTACACTTACTTGCAGCTAACAGAAAATACTGATGATATACAAATGTCTGAAAAGATCCGGAATTACTTAAAAGATAAGGATGAAGGTACAGCTTCTGAACTATATTTACAACCGATCTTTCAGACACATCTACACTCTGTTGGTTTTGTAGCTGATATGAGTGGAATGGGAGATTTCCGATACATTATTTTATTCAGCATTATTTCTATCTTCATCATTGTGATCTCCAGTGTGAATTTTATAAGTCTAACCACTGCCAGATATACAAAACGCGCCAAAGAAGTTGGCTTAAGAAAAGTAGTTGGTTCGCAACGGAGTCAATTGATCTGGCAATTCTTGGGTGAATCTATGATACTTCTTCTAATTTCTTTGGTTATTGGGCTTGTTATGGTTGAGCTGTTCTTGCCAGCGTTTAATAATATCGCTGCTAAAGATTTATCATTAATGTATTTATTAAATCCAACCATGTTATCTGGTCTTATAGTTTTTGTTTTAATAATTGGATTTCTTACAGGAATTTATCCTGCATTTCTGCTTTCCTCTTTCAAGCCCGTCACTGCACTCAAGGGTTCACAGATCTCGGGTTCCAAGGGTTCGTTATTCAGAAAAGTAATGGTTGTTACTCAGTGGTCATTATCTATCATTCTAATCATCGGTACACTTATGATCTCTAAACAATTGAAATTTATGAAAAATAAGAAACTTGGTTTTGAGAAAGAGCAAATTGTATATACTGATATCAGAGGATTTGATAAATATGATGAATTAAAAGAAGAACTATTAAAAAATCCTGAAGTGGAAAGTGTTTCTGCAACTATGGCTCTTCCACATAGAATAATGAATTCGATGTCCGGTTCTGTATGGGAAGGGAAACCGGAAGATGATACATTCCTTGTGCATTACAATATTGTAAATTACGATTTTATTGAAACATTCGAAATAGAAATGGCAGAAGGTAGAAGCTTCTCTGAAGAATTTTCTGATGAAACTAATTTTGGATTTGTATTAAATCAGGAAGCTATCAGACAAATGGGATTGGTAGATCCGATCGATACAAAATTTTCCGCTTGGGGGATGGAAGGGAAGATAATTGGTGTAATGAAGGATTTTCATTTTAAATCACTTCACGACCCTATCGAACCGATGCTGTTCTTATTGATAAAGGAATATGCTGAAACACTTGTTGTAAGAATTAATGGTGCTGATACAGAAAATACAATCTCGTATCTGGAGCAAACCTTAACAAAATTCGATCCGGAAAAGAAACATGAATTCAGATTTTTTGATGAACAATATGAGGCGATGTATCGTGCCGAACAGCAGATGGAAATAATCTTGAAAATTTTTACAGCTTTTGCTATTTTTGTGGCCTGCCTTGGTCTGTTTGGCTTATCCACTTTTATGACTCAACAGCGAACCAAAGAGATTGGGATCAGGAAGGTTTTAGGAGCGGATGTTCCAAATATTATTTTTACTCTATCAAAAGATTTTACCAAATGGATCATTATAGCAAATATAATTGCCTGTCCTCTAGCCTATTACATTATCAACAAGTTACTACAGAATTTCGCCTATAGAATAGATATGGGTACTGGAGTTTTTGCAGTAACTATTGTTTCATCAATACTTATTGCAATTGTCACCATCAGCTTTCAAACTATCAGAGCAGCAAGTTCCAACCCAGTGGATGCGCTGAAATATGAATAACGACTCGGCTTTTGACGTCGGGCAAAAACGATATCGAGCTGATTAACATTAATGAGGAAATATGCTGAAAAATTATGTCAAGATAGCATTAAGAAACATTTTCAGACATAAGTTTTATTCATTTATCAATATATTCGGATTGGCTGTGGGAATGGCTGTATGCATTATTATTCTAATGTGGGTGAATACAGAAATCACTTTTGACCAATTCAATGAGAATATTAACGAACTCTTTTTAGTTACAAACTATACCACTTATGGTGAGAGGACAAGTTTTGGATACGGAAGTGTTCCTGCTTTAGGTCCTGTTCTAAAGACAGAGTACCCCGAGATTATTAATTCTGCCAGATTAAACAACAGCTATGCTGAATATCTGATCGCTTATGATAATACATCTTTCAAAGAGAGAATTAAATTTGCAGATCCTTCTGTTTTCGAAATGTTCTCATTTCCTTTTGTTCAAGGTGATTTAGAAGCGGCAAAATACGACCCTCACACAATTTTCATATCAGAAGATATCGCTGAGAAATATTATAAAGGTAAGGATATTGTAGGTGCAACAATTCTCTTTGATAATCAATATAATCTAAAGGTTGCAGGGATATTCAAAAACATACCCGATAACTCATCAATTCGATTTGATGTCTTTGTTCCTGTGGAATTTCTGAATGAACTATGGGAAGAAAATGTAACTAAGACTTGGTATAATCTATCTTACACAACTTATGTTCAACTAGCTAAAGGAACTAACTATATACAGCTGAAAGAAAAGATAAAGAATCGTATCAAAGATTCTTATGAATCTGATACAGAAGCCTCATTGTATCCATTTTCAAGATTACATTTGATCTTGTACGGCTATCTGGGATTGGTTATTATGTTTTCTTATATCGCTATTATTATTCTGGTTATCGCCTGTATTAATTTTATCAATTTATCTTCAGCACGCTCAGGTGAAAGAGCATCAGAAGTTGGACTTAGAAAAGTAGTAGGAGGTAGTAGGAAACAAATCATGATGCAATTTTTTAGTGAATCAGTTATTTTAACAATATTTGCTCTTTTTGTTTCATTCGGATTAGTAGAAGTATTTCTACCAGTATTCGGAAACATACTACATAGAGATATCTCATTCAGTCTTTCAAACAAATTTGTGTTATGGGGAATTCCTACAATTACGATCTTAACAGGAATTCTCTCCGGAATATATCCAGCTGTAATACTTTCAGCATTCAAACCTGTATCAGTATTAAAAAGTGGTAATACTTTCAGCAGTTCAAAATCAAATAAACGAAAGAGTCTAGTAGTATTCCAATTTACTGTGTCTATTGTTCTAATTATAATCATCATAGTGATATTCAAGCAAACACAGTTAATGAAAAACAAGAATTTGGGCTTTGATAAAGAACACCTTTTATACATAAAGCTGGAAGGTGATTTAATGGAGAACTATCAGATATTCAAAAATGAACTTATTCAAAAAAGTAATATTCTAATAGCTACACTATCTTCTCAACTACCAACAGGGAGCTATATGAACGGCTCAGGATGGAAATGGGATGGAATGGATGAAAATTTAAATCCTCTGGTAACAACTTTAAATGTAGATTACGATTACATTGAAACAATGAAACTTGAAATGGCAAGTGGTGAGTTCTTCTCGGAAAAATATCCTGTAAATTCACCGAACATTATTATTAATGAAAGATATGCAGAAGTAACGCAAATGGAGGATCCAATTGGGAAATCAATTTATCGCGGGAATGAATCTTACAAAGTTATCGGAGTTATCAAAGATTTTCATTATATGTCATTAAATAATAAAATCAATCCGTTATTCATTTCCTGTTCTACAACAAATTGGGGATATAGATTTTTAACAATGAAAATCGCTAGTTCAGAAATGCAAAACACTATTACCGAGATTAAAGCGATCACTAAGAAATTTAATCCTGATTTCCCGTTTGAATTTGGTTTCGTAGAAGATGATATAGGAGCTATGTACGGAAAATCTAAACGTTTAGAACTACTATTAAGTAGTTTTGCAGTTATAGCAATCATCATTTCGAGTATGGGTTTGTTTGGTCTTTCATCGTATCTAACTGAACAGAAAACTAAGGAAATAGGAATTAGAAAAGTACATGGCGCATCTGTACAGCAAATTGTGAAATTACTAACTTCAAATTTCATGAAATCAATTCTTATCGCAAATGCAATCGCTTGGGTTATTGCATTCTTTTTAATGGAATTGCTGCTTCGTAACTTCCCTTATAGAATCAAGTTAAATATCTGGATTTTTGTTCTGCCAGGTCTGGCAACTCTTGCTCTTGCATTACTAATTATAGGTTATCAAACAATAAAAGCAGCAAATTCCAATCCGGTAGATGCGCTTAAATATGAGTAACGACAGGGCTTTTGACGGCAGGCAAAAACGATGTCGAACTGATTAATTCTCAAGAAATCAGCTTCGAAAGGAAGGAGAAACGATGTCATCTCTTCTTGATTCTCTTGTACATGATCTCTAAGCTGATTCCATTTCCTGAATTGAGAGGAAAAGTAATAGATATTGTATTAAATTAACATGTCCGCATGAGAACGTCAGATGTCCGCATGCGGACGTTTAACCACATTAGTTTACAACCTATCTTCTTATTTATCTTATCCTTACTCAATTGGCATATTAATTGCTTATTATGTAATAAATTAATAGATAGAGGAAAAGAAGAATGTTAAAAAATTATCTTAAGATCGCATTCAGAAATATCTGGAAGAATAGAACGTTATCAATAATAAATATCCTTGGTCTGGCAATAAGTATTACCGTGTGTTTTCTTATTGCCTCTTTTATAATAAATGAAGTCAGCTTCGACAAATTTCACAAGAACTATAAAGACCTTTACCGTGTTGTAGTTCGAGGAACATTGGCAGGGCAACCACTTGAATATGCAGTTTCAATGGCTGCATTGCCAGCAGCTTTGAAACAAGATTATCCGGAGATAGAAGCAGCTACAATGGTTTTTGGAGGAAGTGATAAATCTGTTTTGAAGTTCGGTGATAAACAATTCTTTGAAAGCTCAATATCTTCTGCTACTCCAGATTTTTTTAAAGTTTTTGATTACGAATTATTAAGAGGAGAGAAGGAACAAGTTCTCACAGAACCAAATAGCATAGTTCTCACTAAGACTCTGGCAAAGAAATATTTTCATGATGATGATCCTATTGGTAAAACAATATTATTAAATGATACACAGGAACTTACAGTTACAGGCGTTTGTACAGATATCCCAACTAACTCTCACTTACAGTTAAATGCTCTTATTCATAGCCCTGAAGTTGAGGACATTCCACAAAACTGGGGTTCTTTCAGTGGTTATAATTATATTCGCTTGAAAGAAGATACTGATTCTGAAGCATTTGAAAGCAAAATTAATAACCTGGCAATGGAGAAAATGGGAATTAATCTGGAAACGACCGGAATGGAATTTTTACTTCATCTGGAATCAGTTACCGACATTCATCTATATTCCGATCTCTCATATAATCATGGTAACGATGGTAGCATAACCTATGTTTATGTTTTTTCTTTAATTGCACTATTTATTCTAATTATTGCTTACATTAACTTCATTAACTTAACAACAGCGCATTATACTTTACGTGCAAAAGAGATAGGTGTACGTAAAATCGTTGGTGCAGGTAGGAAGAAACTCATCACTCAATTTTTGTTGGAATCAGTGATCATAACACTATTCTCAGCTTTGATCTCGTTAGTATTGATTGAGATATTACATCCTGTTTTTAATAAATTAATTGGATTAGAACTCGTATTCAATTTTCTTGTACAATGGAAGTTATTTGCTACCGGAATTCTATTCCTATTAACAATGGCATTACTTTCAGGATTCTACCCGGCCATTTATTTGTCTGCTTTAAATCCCATTTCAATTATACAGGGTAATGTAACATCCGGTTACAAAAAATCCTATCTCAGAAATATTTTAGTAGTATTCCAATTCACTATTTCAATAACTCTCATTTGCAGCACAGGCATCATCAATAAACAACTAATGCACTATCAAAATAAGAAACTGGGGTTTGATAAAGATCATGTTCTTGTTATGACACTACGCGGAGATGCCGTGGAAGAAGAATCAGTTGTTTTAAAAGAGAAACTGCAAAATACTTCAGGAATTTCCAATGTTTCAATTTCTTCAAATTTTCCCGGAGCAGGAGCGAGCGAAGGACATGGTTTTTTCCCTGAAGGTTTTAGCGAAGAAAAACCCTGGCTAATGAAAACAATGGGAATTGATACAGAATTCATAGAAACATTTGGCTTAAAGTTAAAAGAGGGTAGAAATTTCTCAACTGAATATGAGAATGAGGGAAGAAATGTTATCGTGAATGAAACTCTGGTGAAAGATGTTGGTTGGGAAGATCCGATAGGAAAAACATTTAAAGATCCTTTTGTTAAGGAAAATGATGAAATGGTACCCGTAACAATCATCGGAGTTGTAGAAGATTTTCATGTAAATCCATTACGAGACAAGATTGAGCCAATGACCCTGAATTATGCTCCGGATTATAGGAATTTTATCTCAGTAAGAATTGAACCGACAAATGTGTTTGCTGTTCTTGATAAGATCGAAAATGAGTGGAAGGAGATGTTCCCCAATATGCCATTTGATTATAGTTTTCTTGATGAGCATTTCAATGAAATTCATAAACAAGAAAGAAATCTGGCTACAACATTTATGTACTTCACGTTCTTGGCGATAGTCATTGCAAGTCTAGGATTATTCGGATTAGCTTCTTACGCCACAGAAAGAAGGATAAAAGAAATTGGTGTACGCAAAGTTATGGGATCTTCTGTTGGAGAGATTATTTTGCTTCTTTCTAAAGATTTTACAAGACTAGTGATTATTGCAAATATTGTAGCATGGCCAATTACCTGGTTTACAATGAATAAATGGCTTCAGAATTTTGCCTATCGCACAGAAATTGGGTTAGGTGTATTCATTATATCTGGGTTTATTGCACTTATAATTGCCCTCTTCACTGTAAGTTTCCGCACTATAAAAGCAGCTAATGCGAATCCAGTTGATGCACTGATATATGAGTAAAACAGAAATCATATCTGTGGAATACAATATAGACTGAGAAGGAAGGAAGTTATAATGTTCAGAAATTATCTAAAAATTGCTTATAGGAACATCGTACGTCACAAAGGATTTTCATTAATTAATATTCTTGGATTAGCAATTGGGATGGCTGTTTGCATCATCATTATGCAATATGTGAGTTACGAAAACAGCTTTGATAAATTCCATGATAATTATGAAAATATTTATCGTGTTCAATTCAATATTTATAAACATGGTGAATTGATAGTAGAATGTGCTGCCGCAGTGCCAGCTGTTGGCCCTGCAATGAAAGATAACTTCCCAGAAGTATTAGAATATTGTCGTGCTTTGCCACTTGATGGAATAATGAGTTATGGTGAAAAAAGCTTTCGTGAAGATGATATCCAGGCGGTAAGTCCATCATTCATAAAAATGCTTTCCTTCCCACTTGTTAAAGGTGACCCCAAAACTGCTTTAGAAGGTACAAATAAAACTGTTATTACAGAGTCTACAGCAAAACGGTTCTTTGGTGAAGAAGATCCAATCGGCAAAACCATAACTTGGGATGGAGATATGGATTTTGTAGTAACAGGTGTTTGTGTTGATGTACCTGAAAATTCTCATATTAAATTTACTTTCTTAATCTCACACGATACATTACGAGAAATTTGGGGAGAAGAGGTTGATACGGCATGGGGCTGGTATGATTTCAATACTTATGTTGTTTTGGCAGATGGAGCCGATCATAAAGATTTTGATAAGAAATTTGATGCCTGGTTGGAAAATGAGAAGGGAGAAGAATGGAGAAAATATGATGTCAAATATGAGTTTCCATTACAACCTCTTGCAAGTATCCATTTATATTCTGATCTGCTGCAAGAATCTGAACCAGCAGAAAACGGTGATGGATCAGCTGTAAGATTCTTAACGATAATTGCACTGTTTATCTTAGTTATTGCATGGGTAAATTATATTAATTTATCTACATCAAAAGCATTAGAGCGTGCTAAAGAAGTGGGCATCAGAAAAGTTTCAGGAGCCAATAAATCAACACTTATCAAGCAATTTTTAATAGAATCTTTTCTTATAAATATAATAGCTTTAGTCATTGCTTTTGTATTAATGGAATTAACAGTACCCTTCTTTAAAAACCTGACCGGTTCAAATATGACAGCATCCAATCTGATTAGTTCTGGAATGTGGATCTGGTTGGCTGTTATATTTATTATTGGTTCAGTTTTATCGGGATTGTATCCTGCTTTTGTACTATCCTCCTACAAACCTGTAATCGTTTTAAAGGGAGCATGGATAAGAAGTTCAAGAGGAAGCTTAATGCGCAAAATATTGGTTGTTTTCCAGTTTTCGATTTCTGTAGTGCTTATAGCCGGAACTATTATTGTTTTTAATCAGATGAATTACCTACAAAATCAAAAATTGGGAATCGATATAGATCAAACACTTGTACTAAATGGACCTAGCGTGTTTGCGAGTGACTCTTTAAGTGTAACCACAATTGAGACCTTTAAACAGGAAGTTACATCTTTAGCAAATATAAAATCATTCACAGCTTCTTCTAATGTACCAGGAGTTGAAATATTCTGGGGTCAGGGAAGTTATAGTGAAGATCAAGTTCGAGAAGAAAGTGAAGTGATGTATTTAGTAGGAATAGATCATAATTTCCTTGAATCATTCAGCCTTCCACTACTAGCAGGATCTAGTTTTACTCCAGATTTAAAAGAGAGTAGAACTGAAGCGATCGTGAACAGAGCAGCAGTAAAGAGATATGGATATTCTAACCCTCAAGATATTATTGGGAAAACTATCTATATTAGTCGCGATAGCTTGTGCGTGATGGGTGTTATAGAGAATTTTAATCAAATGTCTTTAAAAACAAATGTAATACCATTGGCCTTTCCTCTTGTGCTTAATCGAAGTAGATTTTTCTCTATGAAAGTTTCAACTGGGAATTTGCAAAGCACAATATCACAGATAGAGCAAGTATGGGAAGATATCCTACCTGGTAATCCTTTCGATTACTTTTTTCTGGATGATCATTTTAACAAACAGTATACAAAGGATATTCAATTTGGGAAAGTCTTTGGGGTCTTTAGCGGATTAGCTATTCTTATTGCCTGTATGGGGTTGTTCGCTTTATCATCGTTTAGTGCAATTCAGAGAACAAAGGAAATTGGAGTGAGAAAGGTAATGGGTGCTTCCGTGAGTAGTATTGTTTCACTATTAGCAAAGGATTTCTTAAAACTTGTAGGAATATCTGTTCTCATTGCGATTCCAGTAATATATTTTATTATGAATTCATGGCTTCAAAGTTTTGCTTATCGTATTTCAATATCTTTTTGGGTTTTGCTTCTATCTGCAGTAATTGTGTCGTTTATTGCAACACTCACAATAGCCTATCAAACAGTTAAAACAGCAATTTCAAATCCTGTTCAGGCGTTAAAATATGAATAGTAATAAATCAACTTTGCAAAGCAAAATAATTATAAAACTAGTTTGCGAAGTAAAAAATTTAATAATAAAATGGAGAACTAAATGAAAAAAATAATCTATCTAATAATAGCTATACTTTCCTTAGGAGGTTTTATCTTGAATGCCCAAAATGCAATAGAATCAGATACGTTAAAAAACACAGGTCCGGGTAGTTTTAAAATTCATGCAGATGCCAATCTTCCGATTAAAATTCCTTTTGAAATGCATAATGGAAAGCCATTGTTGGATTTAGAAATTAATGGTAAAAAAGCAACATTGATGATAGATAATGGAATACTATGGGATCAGGTTTGGCTGTTTGGCTCTTCATTAGTTGATGAGCTTAAGTTAAAGCCTATTGAGGAAGGATCGATTGGTGGAGCCGGTGAGGGCGATCCGACTGAGGCTTATACATCCGAAAATCTAACATTAAAATTCAAAGATATAACTTTTTTTGAACAACCTGTTTTAGTTTCTCCACCTGCTGCAGGATTTGCCCGGATGTTTCCCGGAACTGATGGACAATTATGCAATACTTTTTTCAAGCATTTCATTGTTGAGTTCGACTTCATTAAAAACGAAGTAATTCTTCATGATCCTAAGCAATTTAAATATTCAGGAGAGGGTTGCGAATTAGATATACATGAAAATGATACCGGTACTCATGCAATTCCATTTACTCTTACAACACTTGATGACAAAACTTACAGTAACAATATTGATATTGATTTTGGTGGAGTCTATCCAATAAAAATTGCCTTGAACAGTGAACACAATATTGAACCACCAGAAGATGCAAAAGAAACTCAAAGTTATGGAGCACAAGGGAAATCTACCGAGTTTAGTGGGAAGATCAGCAGTATGAAAATTGGAAAATACCAATTTGATGATCTCACCGCAATCTTTGGAGATAAGAATACTTCAAGGATCCATCCTGAAAACCTAGGTGTAATCGGGCTTCCCTTGTTAATGAAATTTAATGTCACCTTTGATTATTTGAATTACAAACTATATATTGTTCCAAATAATAATTTTAGTATTCCATTTAAGTGATAACTGTTAAGGAGTAACAAATGTTTAAAAATTATCTAAAAATTGCTTATCGTAATATTATCAAACGAAAAACCTATTCGATTATTAATATCTTTGGATTGGCTTTGGGATTAACAGCGTGTATTTTAGTAGGTTTATACATCTGGCAGGATTTCAGTTATGATAATTTTCATGTAAACAGAGATAGGTTATATCGTCTTACTACACACACCACAGATCCAGCTGGGAATTATAGCCTATTGCAATCGTCCGCCCGGATTGCTCCAGCAATAAAACAGAAGTTTCCTGAACTTGATAAGGTGACACGAGTATATTTTTCCAGTGAGAACCTGTTGGTTTTTGATGATAAAAAGTTCTATGAAGAAGATGTGATTTTTGCCGATGAAGATTTTTTTGAGATGTTCAGCTACAACACCATTATGGGCAACCATGATGAGTTTCTAAAAACAAAGAACACTGCAGTTATATCCCATAATCTAGCACAGAAATACTTCGGGGAAGAATCACCAGTGGGTAAGGTGATCAAATATAATGACAAACTGGATCTCGAGGTAGTTGGAGTAATTGAAGATGTTCCTATTAACTCCCATTTCACTTTTGACATTGTTATAACCTATAGTTGCCTAATTAATCTCTCTAAAGCATCTTGGTTGGAAAACTGGCATGGAACCTTTGGGTCTTTTACCTATGTGATGCTTCATCAGGAGACTAATATTGAGCTATTTCAAGAAAAATGTGGTATCTTTTTAACCCAAAAAAAAGAAACAGATAGTATCACAAAGCACGGTGTCGAGTTGCAACCTATAGAGTCTATTCATCTACATTCTGAAGGTGATGATGATGTTAATGTTCACAGTTCGATAAAGAACGTGCTTATGCTGGGTTCTATTGCTCTGTTTATATTAATTCTAGCCTGTATAAATTTTATAAATCTAACTACTTCCAGAGCCATAAAAAGAGCCAGAGAAATTGGAGTGAGAAAGGTCTTCGGAGCATATAAAGGGCAGCTTATTGGACAATTTTTAGGTGAATCTATTATGGTAACATTTATCGCTTTAGGAATTGCCCTGGTTATGACAGAACTAAGCCAAACTTTTTTCGAACAACTAATAGGAACAGAGCTAATCTACAATATTTTCTCTTACCCTATTATCCTGCTAATAGTAATAGTCTCAACTTTGCTAATCGGAATTATTGCCGGAATGTATCCTGCTTTTGTGTTAACAAAATATCAACCTTCTAGGGTTATGAAAGGAAATATTGGAAAGAGTTCTTCGGGATCAAATCTGCTACGGAGAGGGTTAGTTCTTTTCCAATTTACCATTTCTATTTCACTTATCATAATCACGATTATTATTAACCAGCAAACCAGTTTCATGCGAAACTTCGATATGGGATTTGAAAAGGATCAGGTTCTTATTCTTAAAACACCAACTAGAATCGGCAGAAATTATGATGTTATAAAGAGAGAGCTAGAACTTATTCCTGGGGTTACAGCTACATCTGCTAGTTTGGGAGTTCCAGTTATGGATAGCGGATATGGAACCTTCATTATTCCAGATTTGGCAAATGAAGAGCATAATTTTAACATTGCTATTAAATCTATTGATGAGGATTATTTGGATTTTTATGAGATTCCTCTGTTGGCTGGGAAAAGACTCTCTGATATGGAAGGTGGAGATTTTAGAAACTTAACAGTAGTTAACGAAGCTACCGTAAAACAATTGGGATTTGCATCAAATGAAGAAGCACTGGGGAACAGCTATACAATAGCGTTTGGAAATAGAGATGGTCGCTATAAGCCAGAGATTATTGGAGTGGTAAAAGACTTTCATTTCAAGTCAATGAAATCTGAAGTGTCTCCACTTTTGTTAATGCGCTGGCAGGGGCTTTTTAAAGAGGTCTCAATTAAATTGAGTTCTCAAAACATTCCTGAAACCATGAAGAGCATAAAAGGAGTTTGGGAAGAACTATACCCGGAGCACCCGTTTGATTACATTTTCCTTAATGAGAAAATAGATAACCTTTACAAAGCCGAAGAGAAATCTTACCGGGTGATCTCCTTCTTTTCCTCAATCGCTATCTTTATTGCCTGTATCGGACTTTTAGGTCTTACATTCTACACAGCCGAACAACGTAGAAAGGAAATTGGAATTCGCAAAATACTGGGAGCTTCCATTCCGGGTATTGTTAAGAATATCTCTTCAGAGTTTTTCAAATTAGTGGTTATTGCTAATGTTATAGCCTGGCCTGTGAGTTACTTCCTGGTAAATAAATGGCTCATGAACTTCCCATATAAAATTGAAGTTAGAATAGATGTTTTCTTATTAGGCAGCGGACTTGCCTTGTTAATATCTCTCATTACAATTGGCTATACGGTTATTCGCAGCGCAGCTTCAAATCCAATTGAGAGCATTAGGTATGAGTAGTATATTATATAATTTTGTAATATAAAAAATGGGGGATTAAAATGAAAAATGTACTTTTTAACTCAACTTTAATTATGCTGATCTTGTTATGTTCAGGTGGAATTTTATTTGCACAAAATTTATTGAATCAACCGGAGAGTGTTACATGGGATCATGTTAATGAACAATGGCTGGTTTCTAATTATGCTTCAGGTGAGATAATAATTATAGATTCAGCAGGAGAACATTCAATATTTTCTGATATTTTAAATTCTACTGTTGGTTTAAAAATTCATGGAGATAATCTATTCGCAGCCTCAAGCGATGGTGTGGCAATGTTTGATCTGGCAAGCGGTAACATTATTGGACTCGTTAACATCCCCGAAGCTGCACTACTCAACGATATTGATTTTGATCTGAATGGGAATCTCTTTGTCTCAGATTATTGGGGGAATCAAATCTTTAAAGTAGATACTGAGTTATTTACTTATGAGCTGTTCATTGATTATGGGATCATCGCTCCTAACGGCATGATATTTGATGAAGAATTTAACAGAATGATTGTTTGCGGTCATAACGGCAGCGTTGCTATGATTCATTCTTTTGATGTAGAAACTGCAGAAACTGAGTTTCTGCTTTATCCAAATATATATTCTCTAGATGGATTAGCACGTGATATTCAGGGAAATATCTATATCTCATCTTGGCACACAGATGCTGTTTATAAATTTGTTGGGAACAACATTAACAATAATATTGAGTTAGCTGCTAGTGGCTTTATCGATCCTGCAGATATATACATAAATCCAACTAACAATATACTGGCAGTTCCTAATTTCAATGATAACTCAGTTAGCTTTGTTCAGCTAGATAATCCGGTTAGTGCATATGATGAATCCATTCCATATATTTCTTCTCAATTGAATAACTATCCTAATCCATTTAATCCAACGACAACTATTTCTTTTGAAACCTATAATTTGCGCGAAAATGCACGAATTGATATTTATAATATTAGAGGTCAGAAAGTAAAAGAATTCGATATCATCCTAAGTGAAGTTGATGAAGAGCAGAATTCAGTTGTTTGGAAAGGAATGAACCAAAATAACCAACCAGTTTCATCTGGAATTTATTACGCTGTACTTACACAAAATGGAGAAACTCAAGCATTCAGGAAGATGATATTGATGAAATAATTTACAAGCAATTCTTTACAAATAAGAGTATAATTCTCAGCTTAATATATTAACATATTACTGTCCGCCATCGGACGTTTATCGTTCTCTATCGAACATATTTTTCATAATACATTATCTCTATCTTATTACTAATTGGTACCATACCTATTTGGCATATTAATTGCTTTTATATATAATAAAATTATATAATAAGGCAGGAAAATTAATGTTAAAATATTATTTTAAGATCGCATTCAGGAATTTATTACGTCAAAAAACATATTCATTTATTAATATCTTTGGTTTTGCCATCGGTTTGGCAGTATGCCTTATAATATCATTCTACGTAATCGATGATCTCACTTACGATAACTTTCACGATAAACCGGAAGATGTTTATCACATGCTTACAGTAGATAACTCGGAAGCAGATGGTGCTCTCAGCTATTCCATTACTTCGGGTCCACTAATGGCAGGTCTGGTAGACAATATTCCGGAAATATCTGCTGCAACTAGGCTCACGGGTTTTGGAAGAGTAAACATAGGACAGATTATTGAAAATCCGGAAGAGCAGATCGAAGACCAGATACAAGCTTTATCATTAGTCACTGATCCTGATTTCTTCAAAGTATTCAGCTTTAAAATATTATCTGGGGAAAAAGAAAATCCACTGCAGAACTTGAATGGTATCTACCTTACTCCTGCTATAGCAGAAGCTGTTTTCCCAGGAGAAGATCCAATTGGCAAACCTATCGTAGCAGGTAGATTGGAAAATGCATATGTAGCTGGTATTGTGGAAGCACCTCCGGCAAATTCCCATATCCAGTTTGAAGCGATTGGAGCTCTTGATATTGAAATGAATCCTGTCTGGTGGAATAGCTGGGAGAACCTGGCACTATGTGGATATTTCAGAATTTATCCTGGTAGTGACCCTGCAGCTGTAAAGCAGAAGCTGAGCAGATATGCCAGAGCCGGTGGATTTGCAGAAGTGTTTGAGCCGGGTCTACAACCCTTAAAAGAAGTTCATCTTGGCTCATCTCATCTTCGGTATGATTTTATGAATAACGGTAAAAATGATAAAATGAAAGTTTACACATTGGCAATTATTGCCATTTTTGTGTTAATAATTGCATCTATAAATTTCATTAATCTTTCTAGCGCCAGAGCTACTCGTAGAGCTCGTGAAGTCGGCTTAAGAAAAGTAATTGGAGGAAATCGAATTCAGCTCTTCTGGCAATTTTTAGGAGAATCGGTTATCATAACATTTATTGCCATGATCCTAGCACTTGCAATGTTCGAGATAGCTCTTCCCCACCTTAATAACTTTCTTCAAAAGAATCTAACTTTAAACTTAATAGAAAACTACCAGTTCACGCTATTCATAATTTTCACTTCCATTATTGTAGGAATTTTCGCAGGCATCTATCCAGCACTAATCTTATCTGGATTCAATCCGCTGAGTGTTATCCAGGGTAATTTCAAAAGTAGCCGGAAAGGTGTTTTATTACGAAGAGTTTTAGTTGTTGGTCAGTTTGCAGTTTCTATTGCACTCATCATTGCAGTATTCATCGTAATCGATCAGATTCATTATTTAAACAGCATTGATCTGGGATATAATAGAAATGACATTGCTGTTTTACCAAGTTTTGATAACGAGCAAGCCATTGTAATGAAAGATAAGATCGAGAACCTGACTTCTGTTGAGTCTGTTGGAACGATTAGCAATATGCCGGGTGGAACTTTAGTAAGATTAGAAGTAGTTCCGGAGGGGCATAATGAAGATAAAGGAATGATGTTCGATAGGTTAATGATAGATAATGATCTAGTAGAAACTCTGCAGATCAAATTAGAGCAAGGCAGAGATTTCTCAGCAGACTTCCCATCTGATGTTGAAAATGCAGTCCTTATAAATGAAACAGCAATGAGAACTTTAGGCTGGGATGATCCGATAGGTAAAAAGTTAGTGATGATAGATGAGAATGAAGCTCATTTGGAAAGAACAATTATTGGTGTGATAAAAGATGTTAATTTTACAACGGTAAGGCGTGAAGTAAATCCTATGATCCTGGTTCATAGTGGAGAATTTGTTCCAAGATTACTTATAAAACTAAAACCGCAGGATCAGGAATTCGCACTTCAAGAGCTTAACAGAATTTTTCTGGAATCATTTCCAGAAGCAAATTTAAATATTCAATTTTTCGATGATTTTTTCAATTTCCAATTCCGTCAGGATAGAGCTTTTGCCATTAATATTGCAGTATTTTCTATACTGGCAATTCTGATAGCCTGTCTTGGATTATTTGGTTTGGCTTCTTTTACAACTCAACAAAGACAACGCGAAATTGCTGTCCGTAAAGTGTTGGGATCATCTGTAAGATCGATTGTGTTCCTACTTACAAAAGAATTTGCACGTTGGGTAATTATTGCGAATGCAATAGCCTGGCCGTTGGCTTATTATGGAATGACAAAATGGTTAGAAAACTTTGTTTATCGCACTTCATTCAATCCACTTATTTTTATTGCTGCTGGTGTTGCCGCTCTTATAATTTCTATAATCACAATTAGCTTTCAAACTATTAGAGCAGCTAATATAAATCCTGCATGTGCATTACAATATGAGTAGTGAGAAATAAATGTTTAAGAATTATCTGAAAATTGCCTTACGCAATATTAGAAGGCACAAAGTTTTTACATCTATTAATCTGATCGGATTGGTAATTGGCATAACATCATTTATGTTAATTATGATCTGGGTTGCTTATGAGATGAGCTTTGATAACTTCAATGAGAAAAAGGATCGTATCCAGAGATTATGTGTAGATCTAGAAGCTGGAAATCATATGGTCTATCCAATGTCTATGCCATCAGCAGCACAATTACTAAAAACTGAATTCCCTGAAATTGAGAACACAGCCAGATTAGAAGCTCCTACAAGAGCATCAATTAAAATTGGCGAACAGACATTTGTCGAGAGTGGTGTTTGTCATGGTGATAATTCAATATTCGAGATCTTCACATTCCCATTTTCTTCTGGAAATCCTGACGTTGCTTTATTAGAACCTTATACTGTAATCATATCTCAAAGCATGGCAAATAAATATTTTGAGGATAACGAACCAATTGGAAAAACAATAGAAATAAATGGAAGTGAACCTTATACAATAACCGGTGTTATTGAAGATCTTCCTCAAAATTCTCATTTCCGATTTAATATGATGGGTTCTTTTGAAACACTTTATGCACAAAATGAACAACTAATGGCAAATTGGTTTCATATACAATTTTTTACATATTTACTACTAACAGAAAATGCTGAGCTAAGTGATGTTGAAGCGAAGTTCCCTCAATTCATAGAGAAACATATTGGTGAGTTATTAAGCACTTATGGGGCTTCATTGAAGTTTTTCTTACAACCTTTAACAGAGATTCATCTTCATTCGGAACTTGCTGGAGATATTGCTCCTCAAGCTGATATCAAATATTTATATCTGTTTATTCTCATTGCTGTTTCTGTATTATTGATCTCCTGTATTAATTTCATTAATCTTTCCACTGCTAATTCTGCTTCCAGAGCAAAAGAGATTGGAATGCGAAAGATTGTTGGTTCTGGAAGGCCAAAAATAATAATTCAATTCTTAATGGAATCTATAATTATAAGCTTTATTGCGATGGTACTTACCGTTTGGTTAATTGAATTGATCAGACCTAATTTCAGTAATTTATTCGGCACAAATATAGATCTCGGATTCATCTCATCAACATCTATTATTCTACTATTAATGATCTTCCCTATTTTGGTAGGAATTTTAGCTGGTAGTTATCCTGCATTTTACTTATCAAAATTACGTTCAATTAACATAATTAAATCGGGTTTCTTTAGAGCTGGGAACAAATCGCATTTAAGAAGCATACTGGTAATAATTCAATTTTCTATTTCCATAATTCTAATAATTTCAACTATCACAATCTTCAATCAGATAAATTTTATGAAGCATAGTGACTCTGGTTTTAAAGAAGATAGCATGATCATAATTCCAGGTGTTAGATCTATTCTGCAGAACAAACCTATAGATACTTTGAAGAACCTTCTAGCTGAAATCCCGGAAATTGAGGATGTTGGTTTTTCTTCTCTCTTCCCGGGGAGAGGAATTCAAAAAGCTATTATGTATCCGGAAGGATTTCCTGATGATCAACCACAAATGGGAGAAAAATTATTCATTGGTTCCAATTATATTCCAACCTTAGAAATTGAAGTTGTAGAAGGACGAAACTTTTCTGAAGAATTTTCTACTGACCCACAGCAAAGTGTGATAATTAACGAAACTGCAGCTGAACAATTTTATTGGGATGAACCAATTGGGAAAACTTTTTCTTTCAAAGTTCAAGACGGAGAATCAATTAAAATGAATGTTGTTGGTGTACTGAAGGATTTCCATTCAACTTCTTTACATTCAAAAATTGAGCCTTTGATAATTTATAACAACATAGATCGAACAAATTATATGACGCTCAAAATATCGAGTAATAATATTTCTGAAACAATTGAAAAGCTGAAAAAACAGATCACGATCTTCTCACCCGATCATGCACTTAAATATTATTTCTTAGATGAAACTTTAGACAGCATGTACAGAAGAGATCAGCAGACTGGAAAACTAGCACTCTATTTTAGTGCTTTAACTATTCTGTTAAGTTGCTTGGGGTTATTGGGATTAACCACATTTCTTGTTCAAAATAGAACTAAAGAAATTGGGATCAGAAAAGTAATGGGAGCTTCCGTTCTGGGAATTACATTCCTATTGGTTAAAGAGTTTTGCAAGTGGATCTTAATTTCTGTAATAATTGCCTGGCCGATATCGTATTATGTAATGAATAAATGGCTGCAAAGCTTTGCTTATAGAACAGAGATTGGGATCTCAGTTTTTGTGATTTCCGGATGCTTTGCGCTTATTATTGCTGTAATTACTGTGAGCTCTCAAACAATTAAAACAGCAGTTTCTAACCCGGTGGATGCACTTAAATATGAATAGTAAAAAAAATTACTTAGGAGAAATAAATGCTCAAGAATTATTTTAAAATTGCGGTACGTAATATTATTCGTCACAAAGGATTTTCATTTATCAATATTGCTGGACTTGCTGTAGGTTTGGCTGTTTGTTTTTTAATCTTACTCTGGGTTCAAGATGAGTTATCATTTGATAAATTTAATGAGAATTATAACCGAATTCATAGAATATTAGTTGATGTTAACACAAATGGAGAAAAATTTGTAGTAGGTGTAACAGCTGCTGCAATTGCACCAAATATTATTGATGATATCCCCGAGTTTGAAGAGATCTGCCGTTTTAAGAATTGGGGAAGATTCCAAATTCGTAAAAATGAGAATGAAGAGTTTGTTGGGCTTAATAGTGGAGTTGCAGATCCATCAATATTTAAGATATTTACAATTCCACTTCTAGCAGGAGATCCTGAAACAGCATTAAATGATGCTCACAGCTTAGTTTTAACAACAGAGGCTGCAGAAAAACTCTTTGGCGAAGATGATCCGCTTGGAAAAATAGTTCAGGTGAAGAACAGAGGTGACTTTACTGTTACAGGTCTTGTTGATAATATTGAGAATTCTCACTTTAATTTCGAGTTTCTTGCACCATTCCATTTAATTAAAGAAGATGGTGAGAACATTGATGATATGAATATGGGCTCTTTCAATTTCACTACCTATGTCTTACTTTCAGAAAATACAGATCCCAAAATTGTTGATGGAAAAATTAAAGATTTCTATTTTGAGGAGGATTCAGAATTTGAGCCTATCCTTTTCTTACAATCATTAAAAGATATTTACTTAAACTCAGATGCAGCCTACGATTTCACAATGAGAGGAGACATTAAAACTATTTACATTTTCTCATTTATTGCTTTATTAGTGTTACTTATTGCCTGCATAAATTTCATGAATCTTTCCACTGCGAAATCAGCTGCTAGAGCACGTGAGATAGGCATAAGAAAAGTTTCTGGAAGTTCAAGAAGTAAGATAGTTTTCCAATTCTTTTTAGAATCAGTGATGTACGCATTTTTAGGAATGGCAATTGCCCTTTTGCTGACTGAATTATTACTTCCTGTTTTCAATGAAATTTCGGGTAAAGAAATTACTCTTAATTTTACTCAATCAAATCAGACTATTTTATTATTAGTTGGAATTACCCTGATCACAGGGCTAATTTCGGGAATATATCCGGCACTCCTGCTCTCTTCCTTCAAACCTGTAAATGTGCTAAAATCAACAATTGTCAGTGGGAAGAAAGCTTCATTATTCCGAACAATCCTAGTAATATCACAATTTAGTTTATCAATTATTTTGCTGATCTCGGCATTAACGGTTCATAAGCAATTAAAGTTTATTTATAATAAAGATCTTGGTTACAATAAACATCATCTGGTCTATTCATTTTTCTCTCCCACACTAAAAGATAAATATGAAGTGATAAAAGAATCTCTACTAAATATGCCAGATGTTACCGCTGTTACTAACATGGATGTGCTTCCAGTTTATGAGTGCCCTGCATCTGGAGTGAATGATTGGGAAGGTAGAGTTGGAGATGATTCATTTCAGCTTCATATGATAAACATTGAACACGATTTTTTGAAGACATTTGAGATCGAACTTTTGGAAGGAAGAAACTTTACTGCCAATACCAAAGCAGATTCAAACTGCATAATATTAAATGAAGAAGCAGTTCGCAGAATGGGAATGGAAGATCCCATTGGTAAATATGTTTATGAAGAAAATATCCGTATTATCGGAGTTGTGAAAGATTTCAATTATAATACTGTTCGAGGAAAGATCGAACCTTTAGCAATAATTTCTGGTACAAGTAGAGCACGATACTTCCTAGCTAGAATTAACTCTGCAAATACTGTGCAGACTTTAGAAAAAATGGATGCTTTGATCTCATCAATAGATCCCGACATAGATTGGAACTTCCGTTTTTTCGACGAAACTTTAGAGAATTTATATCAAACTGAGCAAAATGCTGGAAGATTAATAACATATTTTACCATTTTAGCGATCTTCATTTCATGCTTAGGATTATTCGGTTTAGCAGGTTACATAACAGAAAGAAGAACCAAGGAAATTGGAATTCGTAAAGTTATGGGAGCTTCGGTTACCGGGATCACAGTTCTTCTTACAAAAGAATTCTGCAAATGGGTGATCATTTCAATTATTATTGCCTGGCCAGTTGCTTATTATCTTATGGAAAAATGGCTGCAGAATTTTGCTTATAAAACAGAAATTGGAGCATTAACTTTTATTATTTCTGGCTGCTTTGCTTTATTAATAGCAGTTGTTACTGTCAGCTTCCAAACAATAAGAACAGCAATTTCAAATCCTGTAGAGGCCCTAAAGTATGAATAACAAATCGGCTTTGAGCGAAACGAAAAACGATTTCCAACTTGAAATATCTTAACAAATTGATTTAAGTTTAGGAGAAATAGATGTTAAAGAATTATTTTAAAATTGCGTTACGTAATATTATTCGTCACAAAGGATTTTCGTTTATTAACATTTTCGGTTTAGCCATTGGAATTGCAGCTTGTCTACTCATCTCGCTTTGGGTACAAGATGAACTGAACTACGATAAATTCCACCAGAACAGCGAAAATATTTTTCAAATGATCCAGACACAATATTATGATTCCGGCCCCTTTAGTGTAGGTTCCATGCCAGGGCCTTTAGCAGGAAAATTGCTGGAACATTTTCCGGAAGTAAAAGCAGCTACCCGTTATGGCTATACCCCAGCAGTTGTAGCGAATGGAGATAAGTCACATAATGAATATCTGGATGTTACTGATAATTCAGTTTTTAGTATGTTCACTTTTCCTTTCGCTTTTGGTGATAAAGAGCAAGCACTTTCAGAGCCATATTCAATAGTTCTATCTCCAAAAATGGCAAAAAAATATTTTAATGAAGAGAATCCATTAGGAAAGACACTAACGATTAATAACAAATTTAACTTCACTGTAACTGGAGTGATGGAGAAGATTCCCAGCAATTCCAGCTTTGAACTCGATCTAGTTGTCCCTTTTGAATTTCTGCGGGAGTTAGGAGAGAATATCGATGGCTGGACCAACAACCATGCTACATATATCCAGCTTCATTCCAATGTAGATTATCTGGTATTCAATGATAAGGTAAAACACTTTTTTCAAGTACTACACGGAGAAGAATCAACTACAATTTTATATACCTTCCCATTTACTAAGAAGCATCTGTATTCTGCTACCGGAAGACAGGATAATATAACCGGGATCTACCTGATCTCAATAATTGCCTTTTTAATTTTGGTGATTGCCTGCATAAATTATATGAACCTATCCACTGCCAGAAGTGCCAGAAGAGCAAGGGAAGTTGGTTTGCGAAAAGTTGTGGGAGCAAATCGAATTCAACTCAGCAGACAATTCCTGTTTGAATCACTTCTTTTAGCTTTGCTTTCAATGGCGTTTGCTTTGGTTATTGTCGAACTGGTTCTGCCATATTACAATTCATTTGTTGGTAAAGATTTAAGTTTAGGTTTGAATTCATTCACAATATTATTAATTGCTGGAATTGTTATTGGAACCGGTATTGTTGCTGGAAGTTATCCAGCATTCCTTCTCTCCTCGTTCAAACCAGTGAAAGTGTTAAAAGGTTCTATAACATCAGGAAAGGGTGGAATGTTGTTCAGAAAAATATTAGTGATAATCCAATTCACACTTTCTATAATTCTAATTATCAGCACGATCACGATCTTCAATCAGTTGAGATTCATGCAAAATAAGAAACTTGGCTTAGATAAAGAAGATGTGATGTATATTCGATCAAACGATGTTCTAAAAGAAAAATATGAGAGTTTCCGGTCGGAGCTAACAAACCATCCCGATATCTTGTCTTTATGCGGGTCATCATTTCTTCCAACCGGAATTTGGAGTAATGGTTCAGGCTGGGATTGGAATGGCAGAGAAGATGGATTTGAGCCTTTGATCGGAAATTGCGGTATCACTCGTGATTTCGCTCAAACTCTGGGAATCAATATGTTAACAGGAAGAGAATTCAACTCCAGATCCGACTCCAGCGAACGATCCTTCCAAGAGATCATTATCAATAAAACCCTTGCAGATATGACTAAATTAGATAATCCCATTGGTGAACATATGCAGTATTTTGATTACGATCTGGAGATTGTAGGTGTGATGGATGATTTTAATTTTAAACCTTTAGCTCATGATATTGAGCCTTTGATATTCTACAATACAACCGATGAATCCACATATTATCTAATCAAATATAATGGACTAAATCAAAAGAAAGTAATGGATCATGTAAAGGCGGTTTGTAAAGAGCTGAGTCCGGGATATCCTGTCTCGATCTCATTCCTAGACGAGAGTTACGACCGGATATATCGTGATGAAAAGAAACTTGCTACATTGTTCAATCTATTTGCATCTCTTGCAGTTATCATTTCCTGTTTGGGTCTTTTTGGATTAGCTTCGTATTTGGCAGAACGCAGAACCAAAGAAATCGGGATCCGCAAAGTGCTTGGTTCTTCGGTAACAAATCTAGTTTATCTACTTACAGTTGATTTTATTAAATGGGTGCTTGTTGCGAATATTATAGCCTGCCCGATAGCCTGGTATGTAATGCATAAATGGTTACAAAATTACGCTTATCATACACCGCTTAGTGTCGAATTATTCATTCTAACAGGTTTAATTACTTTTCTGATTGCATTTATAACAGTTGGTTATCAAACGATTAAAGCTGCTAACAGTGACCCAGTAAAAGCATTGAAGTATGAGTAACATGGAGAGAAAATATGATAAAAAATTATTTTAAAATTGCCTATAGGAATTTAATGAGAAACAAAGGATTCTCATTTATTAATATTTTTGGTTTTGCTTTGGGAATATTCGTCTGCATAATTATAACTTTATATGTTTACGATGATATAACTTTTGATAGGCATATAGAAGAACCGGAAAATGTTTACAGAGTTGTTTCAAACGACAATTCTAAGGACTGGATCTCAGCTGTAACTGTTGGACCTTTATATCCGCTGCTAACTGATGAGATTCCTGAAATTGAAGCTGCAACCAGAATTGGTGGTTACGGAACAAGGATAAAACGTGCAGATATTGAAGTTCCCGATTCTATGTCAATTTTCCGTAGAGCAATGCTAACTGACTCCGAATTCTTTGGTGTTTTTAAGCCTCACATATTAAGTGGAGAGAAAGAAAATCCACTATCAGAACCAAATGCAGTTTATCTAACACAAGAAACTGCAGAAGCTATTTTTGGTGAAGAAGATCCACTTGGAAAGGCTCTCGACATGACTTATGTTGAAAATGGTTATGTTGCAGGGATTGTTGAGAATAATCCATTTAATAGTCATATGCAATATGGAGCAATAATAACTTTAGATGTTTCAATAAATCCAATGTGGTTTGATTCTTGGGAAAATCTCACATTAACAGGTTTTATTCGAGTTAAAGATGATATTATTCCAGAGGAAGTTGAAAACAAAATAATTAGTGTTGCCCGTGCAAATAATATGACGATGATGTTCACACCTGTTTTGCAGCCATTGTTAGATATGCATCTAAAATCCTCTGAATTGAGGTATGATGCTTTTAATCGGTTTAAGAGTGATTCTTCTGTTGTTTATAGCCTTATTGCGATTGCAATATTAGTGCTACTTGTTGCTTCAGTAAATTTCATTAATCTATCAAGTGCGCGCGCTTCCAAAAGAGGGAAAGAAGTTGGAATACGAAAAGTTGTTGGTGCAAATCGAGGTCAGCTATCTCTGCAATTTCTAACGGAATCTATTATGTTAACATTTATTGCCATGGTTATTGCTATAAGTGCATTAGAAATCTCTCTACCTCATTTGCAAACCTTTATGAATAAACAATTAGATTTCAATATGTTCCAATCAGTCATTTTTCTTCCGGGATTGTTACTTGTGTCTATAATTATTGGATTGCTTTCAGGAATTTATCCATCACTTGCAATATCGTCATATAAACCTGTGAACACACTTAAAGGTGAACTTAAATCTGGTAAGAAAGGAACATTCTTGCGGCGGGTATTTGTTGTTATCCAATTTTCAATTTCAATCTCACTTATATTGGGGGTTCTAATTGTTATAAGTCAGCTTAATTATTTAGAGCAGAGGGATTTTGGATATTCAAAAGAAAATATTGTTGTTGTTCCTTCATTTGATGAAAATATCACACTTCAGAGCGATCTTTTTAAAGAACGAGTGTTAGATATTCCAGCAGTAAATAGTGCATCCAGATCTAGGCAAATGCCTGGTAGAACCTTACCAACAGCTGAAGTATTTTTCGGTCATCGAAATGAAGAGCACGGTGAAATGATAGATGAAATTTTTGTTGATGAAGATTTTGTTAATACTCTTAATATTGAGATAATTGCTGGTAGAAATTTCATCAAAGGTTCAGTTTCAGATTCCATGAATTCAGTACTTATGAATGAAACTGCTTTTAAAATGTCCGGTTGGGAAACACATGAAGGAAAGCAATTAGTTCATGTCCCCGCTGATGGATCTGATGCTATGTTGAATGTGATCGGTGTGATTAAAGATATACATTTCGGTGATGCTAAACAAACGATAGAGCCAATGATAATGCATTATATTCCCGGTAACGCTTTGCTTCTTATAAGAGCAGATAATATTGAAGAAACAACCGTGCAAATTGAAGCATTGTATAGTGAGATCTGGCCGGATCGAGATTTCAACTCATTCACTTTTGATGAAGCTTTCAATTTCCAATTCTTTAACGAGCGTAATTTTGCTGGAAAAATTGCAACTTTTGCCGGACTAGCGATATTCATTGCATGTCTTGGACTATTTGGGTTAGTTACTTTTATTACTGAACAACGAACCAAAGAAATTGGAATTCGCAAAGTACTCGGATCATCTGTAAGTTCTATTGTGTTCATACTAACCAAAGATTTTGCAAAGTGGGTATTAATTTCAAACCTGATCGCCTGGCCTATTACATATTACGCAATGAATAGATGGCTGCAAAATTTTGCATATCAAACAACTATGAAACCAATTTTATTTATTATTTCAGGATCTGTTGCTTTAATAATTGCCCTAGTAACCGTTAGTTTTCACTCGATAAAGGCAGCAAACGCAAATCCGGTAAAATCATTAAAATGTGAATAAATTAAATGGAGTGAGCATGAAAACAAGACAATTTATTATTTTAGTTTTAGCATTATTAGTTTCAATTTGTTTTGCAGAGGAAGAGAAAACAGGTTATCAAGTAACAGAACTTGCTAAAAATTTGTACAAATTAACAGTTGATGGTGGTGGCTACGATGTGAAAGTTCTAGCTTTTGTTGGTGATGATGGATTATTGTTAGTTGAAACCGGTCAGAAAAATCATGCAGAAAACTTAAAAGAAATTTTACACTCTTTGCAGCCTGGAGAACCTGTTTATATTATTAATTCCCACGAACATACTGAACACATAGGTGGTAATTACATATTCGATAAAAGTGCAATAATTATCGGGCATGAGAATCTACGAAAAACCTTAACAAGCGGAATCAACCTATTCAGTGAATTTCCTGCTGAGTTACTTCCTGAAATGACCTTTTCTAAACCTATAATTCTCTATTTTAATGATGAAGAAATTATGATTATTCCTGTAATAGATTCACATACAAATAACGATGTAATGGTTTGGTTCACAAAATCTAAAGTTGCTTATGTAGGAGCTGTATCGAATGGCAATCACTTTCCATCCATCGATGAAACTGGTGACGTGATGAAATATAAAGAGAATGTACAAAAACTTTTGGATATTCTACCCGAGGATACACTAATTATTCCAGGACACGGAGCAGATGGTTCGATGCAGGATTTGAGAGCATTTCAAAATATGCTGATTGATACTGAAGCACTTGTAAAGAAAGGATTAGATGATGGGAAAGACTTAAAGACTATGCAGGATGAAGATCTTTTGAAGGGCTATGAATCATTTGAGAATTATACAAATAAATCGATTTGGATTCAATATCTGGAAGAGGCATTTCAAGAACAACCAGAGCAGAAAGAACCGATTTTCGAAGAACTCCATCTGGCAATGAAAGCAGGAGGAGTAGATGGGGCGATCATGAAATACTATGAGCTGAAAGAGCACCAAGCTGATAAATATAGGTTTTACGAATTTGATCTTTATAGTATTGCTTACAGACTGAATGATGCTAATAAACAGAATGAAGCAATTCGTTTTTATGAACTGCAGATCAAGGAATTTCCAGAAAATATTTATCTGTGGTATTTTTATTTTAGTATTGGCTCCATTTATGAATCTTTAGAAGATCTGGAAAAAGCCAAAGATAATTATAAAAAGGCATTGGAGATCGATCCAGAAAATCAAGATGTGAAAAATGCTTTGGAAGAAATAGAAGAAAAGGAATAATTTATGTTCAAAAACTATCTCAAAATGTCGTGGCGAAACATTAAAAAACACAAATTGAATAGTGCAATAAACATCATTGGGTTAGCTTTGGGTTTAGCATGCAGCTTATTAATCCTGTTCTATATAAGATCGGAGATAAGTTACGATAAACATTACTCAAAAGCAGACAGAATATATAGGATAACAAATGAGGGATTGGATGAGAATGGATTACATTGGGCAGTCATTTCTCCACTTCATGCTCTGGAAATTCAGGCAGATATTCCAGAAATTGAATCTGCCGGAAGAATGTTCTATTGTTATTCTCAAACATACAGTTACACTCAAAACGAAAATATCAAACGCTTTCAAGAAGATCATGGATTTTATGTTGATCCTGTAATAATAGATATGTTTGATATTGAATTTATTATAGGGAATCCCGAAACTGCCCTAACTGAATTGAATTCTATCGTGCTTACCGAATCATTTGCAAATAGATATTTCGGTGAAGAAAATCCCCTAGGTAAAACATTACAAAATGAACAGAATCAACGTGAAATGCAAGTAACCGGAGTGATTGAAGATCTTCCTCTCAATACACATCTAAATTATGAATACTTGGTTTCTATGCCTACTTTGTATGATGAAATGGAACAGCGTGGAGCAGCAGATTGGATGGAATCTCGTGGTTGGGCACATTTTTCAACTTACATTTTGATGAATGAAAATGCAAATATGGAAGATGCTAATGAAAAAATGTTAACATTCACAGAACATTTTTACAACGGTTGGTTTGATGATCCAAAAGAAATTCATGAGCATTCCAAACTACATTTTCAACCACTTACAGATATTCATCTAAAATCACATTTAGAACAGGAAATGAGTGCCAACAGCAACATAATTTATGTATATGTTTTTGCGTTTATAGTTGTTCTTGTTTTATTACTTGCTGGTGTTAATTTTGTGAATCTATCAACAGCCAGAGCCTTTAACAGAATGCGTGAGATTGGAGTTAGAAAAGTAGTAGGTGCAGCTAGGGAAAACCTAATTTTCCAGTTCCTTACCGAGTCATTGATTCTTGCTTCTATTGCGGCTTTAGTAGCACTTTTGTTAATTGAAACCAGTATTCCTTTTTATAGATCAATAACAGGTTTAGATCTATCATTAACTGATATGTTAACTTCAAGTAATATTCTTTTGATTATATTCCTAATTATTCTTTCAGGAACACTTTCCGGTTTATATCCGGCATTTTTTATGTCCGGTTTCAATGTAATAACTTCACTCAAAGGACAAAAAAATCCAAAAGCTTCTGTATCTTATGTTAGGAATTCACTAGTGATTTTTCAGTTTATCATTTCTGTTTTTATGATCTTCAGTACGATCATTATCTTTCAACAAATGAATTTCTTCCAGCAGAAAAATCTGGGATTTGAAACTGATAAAATAGTTGCAATTGAGATTAATGGAGAGCTTAGAAGAGCTGTTTCTAATAATCCTGAATCACTTAAATCTGAACTTCTAAATTATAACTCGATAAGTGCAGTTTCCATGTCTTCAAATTTACCCGGAGAGCGTTTCAGTGTTGAAGATATTCAGCAAGAAAGTATACCAGAAGAAGTAGAGCTTCCACCAATCAGGTATTTGCGTGTAGATAAAGATTTTATTGAGACATTAGATATTGAAATTATTAGCGGAAAAGTTTTTCTGATTGGACAAGTGAAAATCCTGCTTTTATTCTTAATGAAAAAGCGCTGAAATCAATTCAATTAGAAAATCCAATTGGAAAAACAGCATCCAATTTCCGTGGGACAGAAGCAGAGATTGTGGGGATTGTTAAAGATTTCAATTTTGCTTCACTCCATAATACAATTGAGCCATTGGTTTTGGAATTGAACACAATGTGGTGTTCTAATTTATTAGTAAAAATTTCTGGAAATAATATTCCAGAAGTAATGAGATTTTTGGAAGGAAAAATTGAAGAGTTATCACCTGGTGCTATCTTTAACTATACATTTCTAGATGATAAATTGAATACACTTTATGAAAATGAACAGCGGTTGAACAGTATCTTTAAAACTTTTTCAATTCTTGCAATAATCATTTCCTGTCTTGGGTTATTTGGTCTCTCTGCCTATTATGCAGAGCTTAGAACCAAAGAAATTGGTGTTCGAAAAGTTATGGGTGCTAGTATCCCAAATATTGTAAGTTTGCTAACTTCTAAATTCATGTTATGGGTATGCATAGCAAATGTTATAGCTTTACCAATTGCCTGGCTGGCAATGAATAAATGGTTACAAAATTTTGCATACAAGATAGAAATTTCACCAATCACTTTCCTGATATCATTTCTAGTTTCAATTGTAATTGCATTTATTACCGTTAGTTTTAGAACACTAAAAGCAGCACACTCAAATCCTGTAGAAGCACTGAAATATGAGTAGGAACAAGACGTTCCTACCCAAAAAAATAATTATGAGGGTAACAAAATGATAGGAAATTTCTTTAAAGTAGCTTTTAGGAATATTACTCGGCAAAAAGCATTTTCTGCTATTAATATCTTCGGTTTTGCCATTGGATTGGCCGTGTGTATGATCATCTCATTCTATGTTTATGATGATCTATCTTATGATAGATTTCACACAAATTCAGAGGATATTTATAGGCTGTTAACCAAGGATACTTCTGTTGAAGATTTGATGTACGGTATTACTTCAGGACCTTTGGTAGCTGGAATAAAAGAAGGTGTTCCCGAAGTATTGGCCAGCACAAGAGTTTCTAATAATGGACGGGATAATATTCGAAGACTCGATTTAGAACCGGATGAAGATGCAGAAGATATTCATACTTTTACCTTGATAGCTGATACCGGATTCTTTGATGTATTCGATTTCAGAATAATATCTGGAAACAGTGAAACACCATTGCAGGATCCTAATGGGATTTACCTGACTCCGGAAAAAGCTCAACAGGTATTTGGTGATGATGATCCAATCGGGAAACCTATAGATTTCATGGAAATAGAAGGAGCATTTGTTGCTGGGATCGTGGAACAACCTCCTACAAATTCCAGTGTTTTTTTTGAAAGTATTGTTCCGTTCCGGCTTGATTGGAATCCGATATGGTGGAGTAGCTGGAGAAACGTAGCACTTACAGGTTATGTGAGATTAAGACCAGATTCTGACCTGAAAAGCGTAAAACAGAAGATCATAACATATGCTGCTGATAACGGTTTTGCTTCCATCTGGGAACCACGTTTACAACAGCTAGCAAGTGTGCATCTGGATTCGGGAAACCTGCGATTCGATACGATGAATTGGGGAAGGGGTGATCGCTCAAAAGTTATATCAACAGGAATAATTGCATTATTCGTACTTATAATAGCTTCAATTAATTTTATTAATCTTTCCAGTGCTCGCGCAGCTAAGCGAGCTAAGGAAGTGGGAATGCGCAAAATCATCGGCAGCAGCCGCAGAGAATTGATTTTTCAATTCCTGGGAGAATCACTCGTGATAACTTATTTTGCCATGATCATAGCCTTTGCTATCTTCGAAATATCAATACCATATTTGAATGATTTCATGCATCGGCAGGCTTCCATTGATCTGATCCAACACCCGCAAGTTTACCTTGCACTATTTGTTGCTGTTAGTCTAGTCGGATTACTGGCAGGATTCTATCCGGCCCTCATTATTTCTGGATTCAAAGCTCTTTCAGTACTCAAGGGTAGTTTTCATACAAGTAAGAGTGGAAAGATCTTACGACGCATACTGGTTGTTGGACAATTCACAATTTCCATATCTCTCATCTCAGCAGTTTTTATTGTAAAGTCTCAAATAGAATATCTAAACAATATTGATATTGGGTATAATCGAGAAAATGTGCTTGATCTACCATTTAACAATGATGAACATCTGGAAGCTTACCAAGATAGAGTAAGCCAGTTACCAGGAATTGATAGTATTGGTATGATCAATTCGCTTCCGGGTGGAACCTTGCAAAAGTTTCAGGTTTTTCCTGAAGGTGAGAAAACTGAAGACGGAACTATGTTCGACAAAATTAAAATAGACAGCGGTTTGATACCAACCTTAAAAATGGAATTAATTTACGGTGAGAACTTCAAAACAGAATTGGGTGAAGCAAATATTGATAATGTGATTATCAACGAAACTGCCATGGAATATGCCGGTTGGGATGGTAATCCGATAGGAAAAACGATCAGGATCCAGCGAGAAAATGACACTCAAGAAATAAAGACTGTGATAGGAGTAGTGAAAGATTTTAACTTTACTTCAACTAGAAGGACAATAAATCCAATGTTCCTAGATTATAGTGAAGAGAATTTTTCATTTTTAGTGCGTATTAGCGAAAATCAGGGTGATACTTTCCTGGCTGCAGTTGAAGATATTTATCTTGAATTTTATCCTGAAGCAAATTTCAGAGCTACTTATCTGGACGATGTTTATAATTTCCAGTTCCGCCAAGATCAAGCCTTTGCGGGTTTTATAACTGTTTTCTCAATTATTGCGATCATCATTTCATGCCTAGGTCTTCTAGGGCTTTCTTCCTACATGACAGAACAACGTACTAAAGAGATCGGTATACGTAAAGTACTGGGATCTTCGGTGATGCAGATCGTAACACTTCTATCTGTAGATTTTACCCGCTGGGTTGTATTGGCAAATTTCATTGCATGGCCGCTTACCTGGTATGCTATGAATTTATGGCTGAATGAATTTGTTTACCGTATGAATATGAACATTGGAATTTTTCTAGTTTCGGGTTTGGCTGTAATTACGATAGCATTGCTTACGATAGGACTACAAACAATTCGTGCTGCAAATGCAAATCCTGTGAAAGCGTTGAATTATGAATAGTTTGATTTATATTTCATTAATGAAGTTTCACAATTATAACATGTTCATCCATGAACATTTATTGTTCTAAAATGAACATTTATGAAGTAGCTTTCGGTACTTATATTGTTAATTAACAAAGCATTACCTCTTTGGAATGCCAATTGCAATATTTTATTATGAGTGGAAATAAAAAATAGGTGGTAAATATGTTTAAGAATTATTTTAAATTGGCGATTCGAAATATCAACAGGCACAGGATGTACTCTTTTGTTAACATTCTTGGATTTGCAGTAGGAATTGCCACAGCAATTATTATTTATCTTTTAATTCAAGGAGAACTCCAGTTCGAAGCCCATCACTCTGCAAAAATCTCTCGCGTAAATAAAAAATACACTATGAAAGGTGAAGTTAATATAAACAGAGCTACTCCTTATCCACTATTAAGTATTTTAGTGGAAGAAATTCCTGAAGTAATCGAATCTGTGCACTTTAGAAACTCATCATGTATTCTCCAATACGATAATAAGGTCTTTCGCGAAAGAGATAATTTTTATGCCTCTCCAAATATTTTTGATATGTTCACTTTTGAATTTATAAGAGGGAATTCTAAGGAAGCTCTACAAGATGAGAATTCCATAGTAATTTCACAGTCTTTGGCACATAAATATTTTGGCGATGAAGATCCAATGGGTAAAACATTCTCTCATGACAATCGTGGTGAAGTTACGGTTTCTGCTGTATTTAAAGATATGCCGATCTATACTAACTATAAGTTTGAGAGTATTCAGCATATAGGGAAAGTAACTCGCGATGATGATTTGGATGATTGGTATTCTCACTGGTTACAAACATTTGTATTGCTGGAAGATACTGCCGACATAAACGCTGTGCAGAGCAAAGTAGACAATATTATGAAGGTGCATGTTGAGGAACAAAGTGGTGCATCATTGCAGTCACTTAAGAACATTCATCTATATTCTATGGAAGGTAATCCCACTGCTCAAAAATACATCTTCATTTTCGGTAGTGTGGCAATTCTCATCCTTATTATTGCCTGTATCAACTTCACGAACCTAGCCACAGCTCAAGCCACAAAACGTGCTCGAGAAGTGGGCGTACGGAAAATTGCAGGTGCTCAAAAAAAATCATTGATCGTCCAGTTTATAGGTGAATCGATAATCTACACAATATTTGCTTTCTTCTTATCTATGTTGCTGGTAGAATTAGGATTACCAATTTTTGAGCAACTAACTGGCAGAGAAATTTCACTTAGTTTGTTAAATTTGAAAACAATTTCCATGGGAATCGGTGCAGTTATTGTTCTGGGAATTATTGCTGGAGGTTATCCGGCCATTATCCTATCATCCTATTCTCCCGTTAATATCTTCAAAGCCAAGCTTGTTAGTGGAGGTAAAGGGATTACTTTACGTACAATAATAGTAATAATTCAGTTCACACTAGCTGTTTCCTTGATCATTGGAACTGGTGTGATTTACTCACAATTGAAGTATATGCAGAAAAAAGATCTGGGATTTGATAATGAGAACTTACTCGTAATGAGTATGAATTCTGATCTGAAAGAGAAGTTTGATACCTTTACCAATATTACAGATCAAATCCCGGGGATAGTTAGTATGACAAGATCTTCCAGTACACCAAATGAAGTTTGGAACATTATGCGCGGAATGAACTGGGAAGGAAGTAAAAGTGACGAAGGTTCATCCTTTGCATTCATCTCTGCCGATAATGATTTCGTGAAAACTGTTAACTTGGAAATTGTACAGGGTCGTAATTTCTCAAAAGATTTAAAAACTGATGAAAATGCAATTCTAATAAATGAAAAAAGTATAGAGATGATGGGAATAGAGAACCCGATTGGATTAAAAATAGGTGATGGAGAATTTGAAGTTATCGGAGTTATTAAAGATTTCAACTCGCTGCCATTAAGTTATCAAATCGAACCACTTTTTATCACCAATATTCCAGAGTATTTCAATCGAATCATATTCAAATTTTCTGGAAACAATTCTGTAGATACAATTGCACAATTAGAAAAAGCATGGCTTCAGGTCTGCCCTGATTTCCCTTTTGAACATAAATTTTTAGATGAAACCTTTCAACATACATATGATACTGAGATCAAAGCGGGATTGCAATTCAGAATTTTTGCTGGATTAGGTATATTCATTGCCTGCCTGGGATTATTTGGTTTAGCTTCGTTCCTTACAGAACAGAAGAAACTGGAAATTGGAGTTCGAAAAGTTATGGGATCTACATCAAGCGGAATCATCTGGCAGCTTTCTAAGCAATTTGTACGATGGATTGTTGTGGCAAATATCATTGCCTGGCCCTTGGCCTGGTTCCTGATGAAAAATTGGTTAGAGGGCTTTGTTTATCGAACTTCAATAAATCCGTTAATATTCATATTCGCTGGTTTTATTTCCCTGGCAATTGCCATTTTCACTATTAGTTTAAAAACTTGGAAAGCAGCAAATACAAATCCAGCCAAGATTTTAAAATATGAATAACAAAAAGTTTTGTTTCTACAAATTTGAAATTGAATTACATATTAAGGGAAAAGTCAGCATTATACAAATTGATATTATTTATTTTATTTAGCATAATATAATGTGTTCAGCAACGGACATAATTCGTTCTAAAACGAACATTTGCATAGTAGCTCAATTATGTCTATATCGCACATTTACAAGGTGTTAACTGTTTGGAATACCAATTGCTTTTATTTTATTAAGAATAAATAATATATAGGTGGTAAAAATGTTTAAAAATTACTTTAAATTAGCAATGCGTAATATTATTCGTCAAAAGGGATTTTCTTTTATTAATATTGCTGGGCTTGCAATTGTAATGGCTTGCTGTCTGATAATTTTACTATTTATTCAATATGAATTTTCTTATGAAAATATGCACCCTGACTTAGATAACATTTATAGAGTTCTAACAATTGATAAAGCAATGGGAACAAACAGCCAGCGTGTTGGAATAACTATCCCTGCTTTGGGTCCTTCTATTCCAGAAGCATTTGACGAGGCTGAAGATTTTCTCCGGCTTACAAATCAGGGACAACTCCTTGTTACTCATGAGGAAAATCCATCAGTATACATTCAGAATCTATGTTCAACAGATGGAAATGTTTTTGATTTTTTCGGATTTGATTTGTTAGAAGGTGATCCGGAAACTGCATTAAATGAGCCATTTACGGTTGTACTAACAAAATCTGAAGAGAAAAAGATCTTTGGTGATCAAAGCGGAATGAATAAAATTATCCGAACTGGGGACAACTATGATCTAACCGTAACTGGAATTATGGATGACATTCCTACAAACACACATTTATCCTTTAGTGCATTACAATCATTTGCCACAAGGATTGCCCAAGCAAAGCAAAATCAACAACCCGATGATACTCGACCTATTTGGATAGAGAGCTGGCAGATGATAGCTATGCCGACTTACATTAGATTTAAAGATGGATACAACTCTGCTGGAATGGATGAGAGATTAACTGCTTTTTGCAGAGAAAATGAGGTTGGAGAAAATTTCGATATTACTCTTCAAGCTTTGAATGACGTACATTTACAATCTACAGATATCATTTTTGATGGTGCGATAACAAATAAGGGAGACATGAACAACATCTACATATTCGCAGCTATTGCTATTCTTGTTCTACTAATCGCCTCTGTAAATTATATGAATCTATCTACAGCAAAAAGTATGCAGCGAGCTAAAGAAGTAGGTATGAGAAAAGTAGTTGGATCAGCAAGATCTCAGCTTATAAATCAATTTCTGGGTGAATCACTGATCATAACCTTAATTTCAATACTGCTGGCAATTCCACTGGTTGAGATCGTTCTCCCATGGCTAAATAATTTAGGTGGAACAAATATCAGCATGAACATTCTTCAGAATCATATTATTTTATCATTTATGTTTATTCTTCTTATTGTCGTGGGAATTGTATCCGGTCTATATCCGGCTTTTGCCCTATCTGGCTTTAAACCCGTAACTGTTCTTAAGGGTTCATTCAAATCAGGTAAGAAGGGAACAACCATGCGTACAGTCCTTGTGATCTTCCAATTTGCACTTTCTATTGCGCTTATAGGTTCTACAGCTGTTGTTCAAAAACAGTTAAAGTTTATTAGAGATAAAGATCTTGGCTATATTAGAGAACAAGTTTTACTTTTTGATATGCAAGACAATGCTATGTACGAGAAAATTGAACTTTTGCAAGAGGAACTTAAAAAGCATGGCTCTTTCGAGAAAGTTGCAACTGCAGGGAATGTACCAGGTAGAACTTTCGGACGCACAGGAGTAAACCCGGAGGGTGCTGTAGATGATGATATTTGGATAATGAGCCAGGTCTCTTTAAGTGCCGATGCAATAGATGCACTTGGAATGAAAATAGTTCAAGGTGAGAACTTCCTACAGGAAATGACCCGTGAAAACATGGATGTGATTATAAATGAAACTGCGGTTCGCAAACTTGGCTGGGATAATCCTTTAGAGAAACGTTTCTTCTTCGGACCTGATGATGAAACCGGAGTTACAATTCGTGGAATAATCAAGGATTTTCATTTTATTGAAATGCACCAAAATATTGAACCAGTAATAATTTTTCCTCAAACTCGCGGTCCAGGAAATATTGTAGTTGCTAGAATTGCACAAGGGCAGATAGACTCAGCAATGGAACATGTTCGCAAAACTTGGAAAGATCTCTATCCTGATCACCCGCTTGCATATACCTTTATGGATGATGAATTTAATGATATCTACACGCGTGATGAAGTAACCAGCAAGATCGTGAATGTATTCTCTGGTTTAGCAATATTCATTGCCTGCTTAGGATTATTAGGATTAGCCAGTTATGCAATTTCCCAGCGTAAAAAGGAAATTGGTATTCGTAAAACTTTAGGAGCATCTTCTACTGCTATTGTAAAGATCCTCACATTTAGTTTTATGAAATGGGTACTTATTGCAAACATAATTGCATGGCCTTTAATATATTTTGGCATGAGTAAATGGCTCCAGAATTTTGCATACCGCACTGATCTAGATATTTGGGTTTTTGTGATTTCCAGTTCTATTGGCATTCTGATAGCACTGATAACAATAAGTCTTCAAACCTTTAGGGCAGCAAATGCAAATCCAATAGATGCATTAAAATATGAGTGAAAACTCAAAGTTATATTATGAGTGTAATAATTTAGGGAAAAATATAATCAAAGGGAGATTAAAATGAGAGAAGTTGTATTATCCATTCCAACATTGGAAGCAGAACAAAATTTAGAAATTGATGTAAGGATCAATGGAAAGAAGAGAACACTTAAATATCGTGTTGAGATAGTTCACTGGCAAGGTTCAGAACCATCTTCTGAGGAGAAAGTTACAGTTATCAGACATGCTATTGATGATTACGACAAAAACTGGGAGCTGATCCAAATAGGTTCACCAGATGAAGAAAAAATATCACTTATGTTCAAAAAAAAATCAGTTGCAAAATAAAAGAGATAATTGATTCTTGAGAATATTACGATGAAGGAGAAATAATGAAAAAATTAATTTCGATAACTATACTGATGATTCTTCCGTTGTTGTGCATTGCAGAGCAATATACGCTAGAAGAATTAATTAATATTGGGTTAGAAAGCTCTTACGATATCCAACAGGAGATAGCTAATAAGAAAAACTCTTCAAGCGAGTTTAGAAGTAGTGTTTATGGTATCTTGCCTTCTTTAACAGCAGGTGTAGGGAAAACAAAATATTACGATCAGATAATCGAACCAAATGAAACAGATTGGAGCAAAAGTGGATATCTTACATTATCTAAAAGTTTTTTCCTGAACGATCCATCTCTTTACAATGTTCACACTTCTATCTACGGAATGAAGAATGCCAAAAGCTCACTTGATGAAACCAGAAAACAAATTGCTTACTATGTTTTTGCAAGTTATCTTGGCGTATTGGAACTTCAGGAAACATTGGAAATCCAACAGAAGAATTTGAAGTTGCAGAATAAAATACAGCAACAGATAAAAGTACAATATGAAACAGGAAATAAATCGCTTCTTGAGCTAAAGCAAAGTGAAGTATCTCTCATAGATTACGAGATCGCTGTAAATGAAGCTGCTAATTTGCTATCTAAATCTAGAAAAGATCTATTCTCATATCTTAACATTGATGACGCTGCTTTTGAGTTCGTTGTTCCTGACTTCAGCTCAATATCAACTACATCCGAATTCACTTCAAATAATCTGTTAAATCAAAAACTTAACTCATTAAAGATCAATAAATTGTTACATTTCCAAACTACCATGAATCTGTTACCAACCATCTCGATTGATTATAGCTTTGCTCATTCCGATAACGGTGACGTTAATGAGTTCTCAGAATACTCTCGTGATTCACAAGCATTAAGCATTAGTGCAAGTTGGAACATATTCGGTTTAATGGATAATTTTGAGCGAATAATCCGCAGCAAACGCAACCTTAAAATTAAAAAACTTGATTATGTGAAAAGTAAAAAGGATTATGGCCTTCAACTTACAAATTTACAAAACGACCTGACAACATTGAAAAGATCATTTGAGCTTTATGAGAGCAAATTAAAATTAGCTGAGGAAAATCTGAACATGGCCCAAGAGCATTTTCGTTTAGGAATGATAAGTTTGTTAGATCTGGATAGATCTAAAATTGATTTTCAAAATACTCAACTTGCTCGCATTCAAAATAATTATCGTCTTATGAAAAAACAGGAAGCGATAAATCTATTACTATCTAACTTGATATTGGGTAAGTGGTAACGTGGCATTAGTTTTTATTAGTTAAATAATAGCCTTCTGTTTACTTCAGAAGGCTAAATTTTAATAAAACTATAATATATTTGGAGAAGATAATGTTAGACTTCATTATTAAACTTGCTTTAGAAACAGGTGAGATCATTAGAAAAGCTTATAAGAATCCAAATACGAATATTAAACATAAAGGTGATATTGATCTGGTTACTGAAACGGACCTGCAATGTGAGCAGTTTATTATTACACAAATTAACAAGCATTATCCTCTGGATGCAATCCTTTCGGAAGAAAGGGAGATCATAAATGAAGGTGCAAATAGAAAATGGATTATTGACCCACTAGATGGCACAACAAATTTTTCTCACAGATACCCATTTTGTGCAGTGTCAATTGGCGTTGAAGAAAATGATATTATTAAATTTGGAGTTGTTTATAATCCCATATTAAATGAGCTTTTTTATGCAGAAAAAGAGAAAGGTGCATTCTTAAATTATGATAAGATCTCAGTTTCAAATCAAAATAGTATTTCTGATTCACTAATTGCAACAGGATTTCCATATGACCGCTGGCAAAATGCAAACTTCTACATTCGTGAATATCTGGCTTTCACAAAAAGGTGTCAGGGTGTGCGAAGAGATGGGGCTGCTGCAATAGATCTTTGCTATGTGGCATGTGGCAGGCTAGATGGCTTTTTTGAAAGAAAACTAAAACCTTGGGATATGGCAGCAGGTAGTTTAATATTATCTGAGGCAAGTGGGAAAATATCTCAATTTGAATCGAATAACTGGCACTATTCTAATGACACAATAGTAGCTTCAAATTCTAAAATTCACAAAGAAATATTAAATATTCTTAGTACAGCTCACTTATAGCATCTTAAAAAAACAACAAAATGAATTAAATTCATAAACAATTTGACATATTGAATATCTATTCAATTCTTGTTTCAGACTATATCATTAATAATGCAAAGGAAAAGTTATGGGTAAAAGCAAGAATGCTCTATCTGATAAGCAATTATCAAAAAGAAAAGCTATCATAGAAGCGGCAATAGAAGTGTTTTCTCATAAAGGTTTTCATAAAGCTAAAATATCACACATAGCAACATTAGCTAATGTTGCAGATGGTACTATTTACCTCTATTTTAATAATAAGGAAAATCTTCTTGTTTCTGCATTTGATGAACTAATAGAAAACATTTTAACTGAGATGAAAAGCAGTATTTTGCAAGAAAAGACAGCTCTTCATCGTTTCTCAAAATTCATTGATCTTCATGTTGATGTTTTCACCAAGCAACCTGCTATTGCCAGATTTTTAGCAATAGAATTGAGACAAAGCCCAGATTTTTATGAGCTGTATCCGTCATACAATCCCTTAAAGGAATACATCTCGTATATAGAAAAACTGGTTATTGATGCAATTAAAGAGGGTAGCATCAGAGCTGTTGACCCAAGGGCTTTAACGGTAATAATATTTGGAACCATTGACTTTTTACTAACAGAATGGTCTACAAAGAATCAATCATTTTCATTAGAGGAGATGAAAGTTAAAATTGTTGATATAATCCGTTGGGGAATTCGGTTCAAGTAGCAAAGAAAATTATAAGGAGATATTTATGGCTGTTCCATTAAATAAAAAAGAAAAAGATTTTATGCGTAAAATGTTAAAGTGGGATCAAAAAAAGGCATCTTTTGAAGTAATCGTAAATAATATATTTTTAGCAGCAGGAATGTTGGTAACATTATATATTGCATATAAAACTATAATGAATTTAAGTAATCTACAATCTTTATGGTTACTTTTGCCAGGATATGTTATTGGCATACTATTATTGAGTATTTTTATTGTTGGAGACATCAGGATCAAAGAGCGTAGACAATATGCATCTGTTATGCGAAAGATATTGATACACAGCAGAAAGGGTAGAGAAAATCAAGAGTTATGACCGATAGTAACAAATCAAAATTATTAGATATTGCAAGAAGAAGTATAGAATACTATTTAGAGAATAAAAAACTATTAATAATTAAAGAACTCGTTGATTCAATTTTATTGGAAGAACAAGCAGTCTTTGTAACTTTACATAAAGATGGTAATTTACGTGGTTGTATTGGGCATATGCATGCACGTATGCAACTTTATAAAGCTGTAATCGAGATGGCTACTGCTTCCGCATTTGAAGACCCTCGTTTTCAAAATATTAAAAGAAATGATCTTGATAATATTAAAATCGAGATCTCCGTATTGTCACCAATGAAAAAAATTTCTGATTATAAAAAAATCCGTATGGGAATTGATGGTGTTTGGATAAAACAGGGATACCATAGTGGAGTCTATTTACCACGAGTAGCAACTGATACAGGATGGGATCGAGATACCTTCCTACAAAGTTTATGCTCTTCTAAAGCAGGATTACCACCAGATGCTTATAAAGATTCCAATTGCGAGATCTACATATATCAAATTGAAAAATTTAGTGAATAAAAACTCTTCTAAATAAAATAAAGACCCTTAAATATTCAAGGGTCTTTATTTTTTGCTAATAACCTTTAGGGAGGATATTAGAGTTCACTTTCTGTATCAGATATTTCTATGTTTATATCTATATCTTCCAGCTCTTCTTTTACTTTCTCCAATTCTTCATAAACATCATCAAGTGCATCTAATTTAATGTCATTGATAATCTCTATTTCATCTAACCCTTCACGAAGGTATTCAAGATCACCTAAGCTTTTTTCTACACCATTTACTAAGATTTTTATTTCTCCATCATCAATTGTAACTTTTACATTCTCATCAGTTTTAGTACTTTTTCGCTTATCAATTCCAACAACAATATCCTGTACTTTTCCATCTCTTTCTATAGTTAAGGTAATCTCATCTCCAGCCTTTTTGTCTTCAAGAGCTTCTCCAATATCTAAATCTTCATCACTTTCTACAGCAATGATAATATCGCCTTTTTGTAGTCCTGCTTTTTCTGCTGGTGTTCCTTTTATAACTTCTGTTATCTTCTTCTCTTTAGTTATAATTTTCTTTCCATCTTTCTCAGTTTTATCTGTCTTTATATTTAATCTTACACCAATCCATTTATTATGATCGGGAAGATCATATTGATAAAATAGAACATTCTCAGGTATATTAAAAATATTATGTGAAGTATTAATTCCTGAATAGTAAACTTTATCTTCCTTTTCTCCTAAGATCATCTTGAGTTTTTTAGTTTTCTTACCCCTGAAAATTTCTAGAGCTATTTCATCATCGGGCTTAAAGTTTTTCAACATTTTTAATAATTGTTTTGTAGTATAGATCTTCTCTTTAGCAAATTTTAGAAGAATGTCTTTACCTTTTAATCCTGCTTTATCAGCGGGAGAATCTTCCACAACTTCGCTAATCATTATCCCATGATCTTCTTTAAGTTTTAATTTCTGTTTTACTTTATCATTTAGATCCTTTAAGAAAACCCCCATATATGTTCTTTTAGGAATTTCCGGTACTTTACGTTCTTCCAATATTAAATTGCAAGTATCAGTTTTTTCACCTCTCTTGTAAGTAATTTTTATCTTCTGCTCTGGCTCAAAATATGATAACATCTTAGTTAGTTGATCGATAGTATAAACCTTATCTCCATCAATTTCCAAGAGCAAGTCTTTTGCTATTAAACCAGCTTTTTCTGCAGGACTCTCTTTTGTTACTTTTTTTATTAGAATACCATACTGCTCATTTGTTTTCTCACCTAATACAACTCCCATTCTTACCTTTGATTTTGCAAAAAGTGGAATACTGATTAGCATCATACCTATTAATACAATCACTAATATTTTTTTCATTTTTCCTCCAAGAAACCTTCAATATTTAAAATTAATTATTTCACTTAAAAGCTGACTTCACGCAGTTGTTTTTTTCTCTCAGGCTTATCAAATTCAGAAATTATCATTACAGCTTGTGAATCCCGGGATACATATTTCCGAATTATGTAAGTCTTATCTTCTCTATATTCTTCTGGATCGATCCTGTTCTTTAAATTTGGATTGTAAATAGATGTATAATGGAATTTATCGTTATTCTCAGCAAAATTTTCGAAAAATTCATCATCCGAATAATTTGCATTTCTGTTCCCATTTGCATTTTCAATTAATTGTTCAGCTTCTTTTTTAAAAGCGACTTCATTTGCCCTAATACCAATTTCTGGGAAGATGATGACAGATATTAATACTACAAACAAAATGCTTGCAAAAGCGACTGAATAACGGAATTTTTTTACATATTCTGTCTCTCTACTGTGATACTTATTAACTAGCTTATTTCTTAAAACCTGTTCAAATTGGTCATTCTCAATTTTTGGAACGCTCATAGATAATAATTTATTCTCAAGATCTTTCATGATCGATCTCCTTCTCAATTCTTTCTCGTAATTTCTTTAGAAGTCGGTGTGTTTGAACCTTCACAGCACCTTCTTTTTTCTTTAATATTTCACCAATTTCTGCATAACTTAGTTTTTCATAAAACCGCAAAGAGATCAGATTCTGCTCATCTCGTTTAAGCTCTTCCATGAATTTCTCAACTATAGAAAATTCAATTTCAATAGTTTTACCAATCGGTAAATTCCATTCAAAATTGTCTTGAATTCTCTTCTCACGTTTCCTCTCGTAAAAGTATTGACTTAATTCACTTAAAGCAATGCGGTATAGCCAAGATGAGAAACCACAATTCCGTGAATCATAAAATCGGAATATAGCTAATTTCTTCATTGCTTTAAAGAAAACGTTAGAAACGATCTCGTTACGCACAGATTCTTCTTTCACTCTATGAAATATAAAACTATTGATCTTTGGATAATACTTGCTATAAAGATAATCAAACTGGTTGATATCTTTTTTGGCATTGAGTATCATTTCTCTTTCTCTATCCAAAACTAATTCCCTCTCCGTAATCTACATATTGTAACGCAATTCAATATTTTAAGTTACAATTTATTTATTCATTTAGTTATATAAGTCAAATAAATTATTGTTAATTTATATTAAAATAATAAATAAACAACTATTTTGAATTGGTAATTCTGGTTAGGAAAAAAAATATTGCCTGTTTTCTTCTGCTTATGAATCTTGCCGATAATTAATCTAATAAATTTTGAGGAGATATAATGAAACGAATTGTATTAATTATAATATTGCTCATACCAATCTTAATCTTTACCGAAGAATATATACTTGAAGATTTAATAGAGGTCGGGCTTGAAAACTCATTTGACATAAAACAGGAAGAGGTGAACAATCTAAATGCTGCAAGTGATCTGCGATCTAGTTGGATAAGAGTTTTACCTTCTGTTAATATTTCTGCAGCACGCTCCAAGAATTATGATACAAATCCAGATTGGGAGGAAAGTGCTTCACTACTATTAACTAAGGGATTCAGCTTAAATGAACCAAGTTATTATGATGTGAGAACTTCCATATTGAATAAAACAAATGCTGATCTATCTTTAGAAAGTAGGAGAAAACTTATCGCTTACACTGTTTTCATTAAATATCTTTCTGTTTTGGAAGCACAAACAAACCTAGAGATTCAAAAGGAGAACTCGGTGTTGCAGCAGAAGATTAGTGAACAGGTAAAAATCCAATTTGAAACTGGAGATAAATCCACCTTAGAATTACAACAAAGTAAAATATCTCTTATAGATTATGAAATAGCTGTGAATGAAGCGGTAAATAATCTTAATAAACTTAGAAAATCCCTTTTTTCATATTTAAATTTGGATGATGAAGGATTTGAATTTTCTTCACCAAACATTGATGTAACAATAGAAGAAGCTACATTTAAAACTAATATTGCATTCAAACAGAAACAAGTAAATTTAAAACTCAGTAAAACTATGTTGTTCCAACAAGTTATGAATTTTTTACCATCAATTTCTTTATCATATTCATTATATCACAGAGATCAAGATGATATCTATGATTTTGGAACTTATTATAGAGGTACAAACACTCTTGTACTAAATGCAAGCTACAATATTTTCAATCTATTAGATACCAGAGAGCAGTATCTTCAATCCAAAAGGAATCATAAACTTCTGGAACTAGATGTTAAATTAACAGCAAAAGACAATGAGTTTGATCTACAAATTCTTCTTTCTGATCTTGAAACAATTAAACAATCACAGAAGTTATATGCAGACAAATTAGAACTTGCAGAGAAGAATTTACAAATGGCTCAAGAGCATTACAAACATGGAATGATTAGTCTTCTTGATCTGGATCGCTCTAAAATTGAATTTCAGAATTCGAAAATATCTAATATGAGTAATAACTTTAATCTACTAAAAAAACAGGAAGAGATCAATTTGTTCCTATCAAATAAAATTTTAGGAAAATGGTAGCATGGAAAACTTAGAGAAGAAATTAAAAACAATTGATGGTGGAAGTGTTCTTGATATTGGTAGCGGACGAGGGGAATTCATACACATAATCAAGGAATTTAAAAGCTTTAGCAAATTAACAGCAAATGATATTGAACAACGTTCGGGTGATTTTATTAAGGAACACTTTAAAGATATTGAAATAGATTTTGTAAAAGCTAATGCAGATGATCTACCATTTGATGATAACTCTTTTGATACGGTTTGCATATCTAATTCTCTGCATCATCTTTCTAATATGGATAAAATATTAGTAGAGATGAAAAGTGTTTTACGAGATGGTGGTAATTTCATAGTTAATGAGATGTATTGTGATGATCAAACTGAGGCTCAAATGTCTCATGTACTGCTTCATCACTGGTTTGCAAAAATTGATGTTATCTCAGGAAGATATCATGATGATACTTTTACAAAAAGTAAAATTAAAGAGATAATTATTAATTTAGACTTATCTAATTTCGAAGTTATAGATTACTACTGGCCAATTCCTGATCCAAAAGATGCAAAGATGATACAAGAGAGGGTAAATCTAATTGATATTGGACTTAAGCAACTTGAGGGAAAAGATGAATTAGAAGCAATGAAAATCGAAGGTGAGAAAATTAGAGCACATATCGAAGCAAATGGTTTTGCTTCGGCATCTTCATTATTTGTTGTTGGAATAAAATAAATAGTTGAATAAAAAACGGCGGAGAATTCCGCCGTTTTTTATTGTATATTAGTCCAATTTTCTTCTTACTTTTCCTTCTGATCTATCCGAATATTTCTGTGAGTTAATCATTTTCTCTTTTATAGAATCTGAAGATCTATTCAAGTTATCTAAAAATGTGTATGTGTTAGTTGTTTCCGGACTTATCAGTTCATTCATGAATGTATAATCATAACCATTCTCATCTACAAATTTTATATCCCAATATCCAGTTGTAGCTATCCAAGACATATAATATCCAGGGTATAATATAAGCGTTCCCAAAAGATCATTTCCCCAATCTGAACTTGAACTTGGTGATATATAAACATACCAAATACTGGTTTCTGAAGTATTGTTTACAATTTCAATTTCTCCACAATCACCAATAATTTGAACATTTGATATTTTACCGGGTTTTATAGTTTTATCCACTTCGTAAGTATCATACCAGAACCATTCTCCCCCACCATAAGTTACTGTTATATTCTTATCTTCCTCTCCAAACATACTTGAACTCAAGTTCCAAGAATGAGAATCAGATGTTCCTGATGATAACCACGTTGTTGTACCGTAATTTAATTGATACCATACATCTTCACTGGAATTACTGGTTATTCTTAAAATCCCATCATCTGTACATCCGGTTATAAATAACATAAGAACGAATAGTAATCCTAATAATTTTTTCATAACCACCTCCTACTTCTTTATTAAATTTTGGTTATTCTTTAGTTTCTTATGTAATGATTTTTAATGCATTATTGTTTGGCAAGTTAAAATGTACAAGATTATAAATAATAGTTGTAATTTCTAATAAAAACCGATGTGTTTTGCTACACAAAGCTAAATTTTGTTTTAAAATCGTTTTCTTCGAAAGCAGATTTATTGGCGGAGAGTCAGGGATTCGAACCCTGGGTAGGCGTAAACCCACAACGGTTTTCGAGACCGCCCCGTTCAACCGCTCCGGCAACTCTCCGAATTTTCTATTTTCGTTTACTTCTAAAAAAGTTCTTTATTAAATTGGAACATTCTTCTTCACAAACACCGGAAGCCAACTCTGGATTGTGATTCATATTCTTATCTAACAATGCATTATAGATCGAGCCAGCTGCTCCTGCTTTTTTATCAAAACAGCCAAAGACAACTCTTCCAACTCGTGACCAAATTATAGTTCCTGCACACATCAAGCATGGCTCGACAGTTACATAAAGAGTGTAATCATTCAAGAATTTTTCACCGTTAGCTACTACCTCTTCAATTACTAATTTTTCAGCATGAGCTAACGTACTATTTGTTTTATTTGTTCTGTTGTGGGCGGAGACAATTAATCGATTATTCTTTACCAGTAATGCACCAATCGGCACTTCATTTTCCTGAAGTGCCGATCTAGCTTCATCAATTGCTAATTGCATCCAGTATTCATCTGGATATTTTTTCATTTATTTCATTTTCTTAAGAAACTTATAGTATTCACTGTCGGTAGTCATTATAAGAGTATTTTTTGCATCTATAGTTTTTTCATAAGTTTCTAATGTTTTTAGGAATTCATAGAATTCTGGGTCTTTATTGTAAGCATTTGCATAAATATTGATCGCCTGAGCATCTGCTTTACCCTTAATTTCCTGAGCTTTCTGATAAGCTTCAGATTGTATTTGATCTAATTCTCTCTGCATTTTACCCAATATCTCAGAAGAATTTCCCTTACCTTCAGAAAGATATTTTGCAGCAATTTTATTTCTTTCAGAGATCATTCTTTCAAATACTTTTGTTTGCACTTCCTGATTATAATTCAATCTCTTTATTCGAACATCGATCAAATTAATGCCGTATTCAGCAACTTTCACTTTTGAAACTGCAAAAATTGAATCTGCTATGATCTGACGTCCATTAACAATCTCTTCCAAGATCTCGTCTTCTAGTTTACTATCTGTATATTCAGAAGTGAACATCATTTCTCTATTAGAGCTTCTCACGATTTCCAATAATCTGTTAGAACTGATAACATCACGTGTTGTACCACTAATTATATCATCTAGCCTTCCATGAGCATTACCTTCGTAACGAGTAGTTTCATAGAATTTTAATGGATCTACAATCTGCCAGCGTGAGAAAGTATCTATCCAGATATATCTTTTATCGGATGTAGGGATCTGCTTAGCTTCACCATCCCACTCTAGTATTCTTTTATCAAAATAATGAACTTTCTGGATAAATGGTATTTTCAAACGCAATCCAGCATCTGTAATTGCTTCACCTACAGGTTTTCCAAATTGAGTAATGATAACTTGCTGCCTTTCATCAATCACATAAAAACCATTGATTAACACGATAACTGCTAACAAAATCAGAATGTATTTTAATTTCATTTTCATTTTATTTACCTCCCTGTCCAAGATTTAAAAGAGGTAAAACATTTTTGGCTTTATCATCGATAATGTATTTCTTTTCAACTTGCGGAAGTACTTTTTCCATCATTTCCAGATAGAGCCTTTTCTTTGTTACTGTTTTGGAATATCGATATTTATTGTACATTTGGATGAAACGATTAGCATCACCATTTGCTCTATTTACTCTATTAACTGAGTATCCTTCAGCTTCCTCAATAGTTCTCTTTGCTTTACCTTCTGCTTCTGGAATAACCTGATTATACTTTTCCCAAGCTTCATTAATTATTCTTTCTTTTTCTTGCTTTGCAGAGTTAACATTATTAAAAGCTGGTTGAACAGCTTCAGGTGGGTTTACATTCTGCAGATTAATAGTAACAATTTCTAATCCTGATTCATATACATCAAGCTGTTCTTGGAGCATGATCTCAGATATATCTGCGATTTCTTTCCTATTAAGAACAATAACTTCATCAACACTTCTGTCTCCAACAACTTCTCGGATCACAGATTCAGATACATCACGCATTGTTTCTTCCACATTCCTAACATTGAATAAATAGTTAACTGGATCTTTTATCCTATACTGAACTATCCATTCAACATCAGCTATATTCAAGTCACCTGTAAGCATAATTGCTTCATTATTATAGCTTCGTGCAGAATATTTTGTACGAACTCCAGCTTGCAGAGTTCTGAATCCAAACTCTTCCTTAAAAACAAGCTTAACTTTTACTTTTGTAAGATTATCTACACCAAATGGGATCTTGAAATGTAATCCCGGCTCTGTAGTTGAAAGGTATTTCCCAAATCTTTGGATAATACCCACTTCCTCTGGATTTACTGTATATAAACCCGTTGCAAAAAATATTACCGCAGCCAGGATGATTAATCCTGTAACGATCTTACGCTTTGGTAATTTTAATTGCTTAATATTGATTTCCTCAATTTTCGGCATTTTGTCTCCTTAATTTTTTCTGATAAAAAAATTTAAAATTTACTTTTTTTGCTGTTTAATTAATTCAATAATTTCTCATAGTTCTACTTATTTATATCTATTGTACAGGTTCAATATCGCTATTCTTCTGTAAAGAAATTTCTCTTTGTGGTTGTAGATGTATTATTTAATTGTTATATTATGTATATTTTTAAGTTGCTAATTTATTACTCTTACCTGATCTGCTTTAGCAGAAACAGAAACTGCTTGCCGTAGTAATGTTACTTGCAGAATTACTTCTTTAATATCTTTTTGATCTTCCACATAGCCAATTATTCCAGCAAATGGTCCTTTTGTGATTTCTACTTTTGTTCCTTTTGCCAAAAATTCAGCGCGTATAAATTCAATACCCAGTTCACGCCCTGAATTTATCTGTTGAAGATCCCCGACTAATTCCATTTGATTTATAACCGGAAGCCAATATGCAACATAACCGGTAATTGTAAGTTGTCTTCGCCCAGCTGGAGTACATTTTACAAAAACATAACCCGGAAACATTGGTTTAGTAAATTTTACTTTTCTGTTTTTATAAACGCGTACACTATCAATTAATGGTAGGTAATAATTTATTTCATATTGTTTTGAAAATTCAGCGAGTTTCTTTTCACATCGTGGTTTTGTATGAACGACAAGCCACTGATGCTCTCCCTCGCCAAGAGTAAGATCACCAAAAAGTTCATCAATTTCTATCGGTTTATTTGTAGCCATAATTTATGGGAACACCGGGGTGTTCCCTTTATAAAATTACATTCTAACTAAGTTGTCAGCTTTCTTGCCATTACAAGCAAATCGTGTGTCAAGAACAAGCTGAGATCGATTTACAATATCATCATAATCATATGCAGTGTGATCAGTTACAATTATAACAGCATCATACTCTTCGATGTTATCCAATCCTACAGAAGTATAATGTCTATCGTTAAGTTCGTTATGGAAAGTAGGAACATGAGGATCATTATAATCAAACTGGGCTCCATTTTTCTCCAATAAAACTATAAGATCCTGAACTGGTGATTCACGCATATCTTCAATATCTTTTTTGTATGCAGCACCCAAAAGAAGAATTTTTGATTTTGATAAAGCGAGTCCCTTTTCATTTAGGAGCCTCATTAATTTTGTAATAACAAATTGCGGCATTTCATTATTAATTTCACCTGCAAGTTCTATAAGTCTTGTATGATAACCATACTCTCTCGCTTTCCAAGTTAAATAGAATGGATCAAGTGGAATACAGTGACCACCAATGCCGGGTCCCGGATAAAATGCCATGAAACCATAAGGTTTAGTTTTAGCTGCCTCTATCACTTCCCAAACATCAATGTTCATTCTTTCACAAAGAATTGTCATTTCATTTGCTAAAGCAATATTAATATTTCTGAAAGTATTTTCATAGATTTTTTCCATCTCTGCAATTGCTGGAGTTGGTACAAGGTGAATTGGAGCATCTAAAATAGAATTGTAAAATACTTCTGAAATTTTATTACAATTCGCAGTCATACCGCCAACAACTTTTGGTGTATTATTTGTTTTGTAATCTTTGTTTCCAGGATCAACACGTTCAGGTGAAAATGCTACAAAAATATCTTCACCAACTTTAAATCCTTTTTCTTCAAAAGCAGGTGCAACTATCTCCTCGGTTGTACCAGGATAAGTTGTACTTTCCAATATAATAAGAGTTTCTTTGGAAACACTCTCTGCTAATGAATCTACAGATGCACGAACATATGATGAATCTGGTTGTTGATATTTGTCTAGAGGTGTCGGAACAGCTATCATAATCACATCTGCATCTTTCATCTCAGCGTAATCATATGTTGCCTTAAGCATTCCTTTTTCAACAAGCTCCTTAAGTTCAGCATCTTCTACATCACCAATATAATTATCACCAGCATTTACATGAGTTACTGCATATTCACTCACATCTACGCCAATTACTTTATATCCTTTTCTGGCAACTGTAACAGCCATTGGTAAGCCAACATAACCCAAGCCTACCACACCAATTACTGCAGTTTTATTTTCGATCTTTTTGATGACATTTTCCATTCTACGAATTTCTCCTATATTTTTTTTGTTTAATATCTATAATGCTCTGGTTTATATGGTCCATCTTTAGGAATGCTAACGTATTCTGATTGTTTATCAGTAAGCGTCGTAAGCTTTACACCCAATTTCTCGAGGTGGAATCTAGCTACATCCTCATCCAGTTGCTTGGGAAGAATATAGACTTTATTTTCGTGTTCATTTTCCCATAATTCAATTTGAGCTAAAACTTGGTTAGAAAATGAATTGCTCATAACAAAAGATGGATGCCCTGTTGCATTTCCAAGATTTACAAGCCTTCCTTCAGATAGCAGAATAATTGAATTCCCACCTTGGAAGAATAGCTGATGAACCTGAGGTTTGATCTCTACTTTATTAATTCCAGGAAGAGCATAAAGTTCATTTACCTGGATCTCGTTATCAAAATGACCGATATTACAAACGATAGCTTGATCTTTCATGTTTTGCATATGGTCAGTTGTGATCACATCACAATTTCCGGTAGCAGTTACAAAGATATCACCTTCATCAAGTGCATCTTCTAAAGTTGTAACTTCAAAACCTTCCATTGCGGCTTGCAGGGCACAGATCGGATCAATCTCAGTTATTATAACTCGAGCACCAAATCCCTTCATAGATTGAGCACATCCTTTTCCAACATCACCATATCCACAAACAACAACAACCTTACCTGCAACCATTACATCTGTTCCACGCTTTATACCATCTGCTAGTGATTCTCTGCAACCGTAAAGGTTATCAAATTTAGATTTTGTTACAGAGTCGTTAACATTAATTGCTGGAAAGAGCAATTCACTCTTTTCTACCATTTGATATAAACGATGAACACCTGTTGTTGTCTCTTCGGATACACCTTTTATTGTATTTGCAATAGTTTGCCAATTACTATCATTCTCATTTTTTAGTAGGAAGAAAATTGATCTTAGATCTTCACTCTCGTATTCTTCATCTGCAATAGATGGATCTTTTTGATACTCAACAGCTTTGTGAATGAAAAGCGTTGCATCTCCCCCATCATCAACTATCAGATCCGGTCCCATTCCATCTGGGAATGTTAATGCTTGAAGAGTGCACCACCAATATTCTTCAATTGTTTCACCCTTCCAAGCAAAAACAGGAACACCAGATTCTGCAATTGCTGCGGCTGCATGATCTTGAGTTGAAAATATATTACAACTTGCCCATCTTACATCAGCACCCAATTCTGTGAGTGTTTCTATTAAAACAGCAGTTTGCACAGTCATGTGCAAACTACCCATTACTTTTACATTATTTAGTGGTTTTTCTTTGGAATATCTTTCTCTCAAAGCCATCAAGCCTGGCATTTCTATCTCAGCAATTTGAATCTCTTTTCTACCAAATTGTGCTAATGAAATATCTTTGATTTTATAATCCACAATATCCCTCCACTTATTATCTTCTGTTGTCTCTTCTATTATTATCTCGTCTGTTATCTCTACGATTGTCATTTCTACCATAATTGCTTTTTGGAGCAGGGGCAAGTTTTGGGCCAGTTCCAGGTTTATGCTCAGGATTTCCATCCACACCTTTCATTGTAAGTTTAACTTTACCTCTATCAAAACCGATAAATTTCACATTAACTTTATCACCAAGTTTTAACATATCTCCTACATTTGCAACACGATCGTTATGTAATTGAGAAACATGAACTAAGCCTTCTTTAGTTTCACTCATGAATTTCACGAAAGCTCCATAAACTTCAATACGAGTAACTTCACCAACATAAATTTTATTCATTTCGGGATCAGAAACAATATCTGTGATTATTGATAATGCCTTCTCAATTGAATCCTTATTAGCTGATGAAACGCTAACAGTTCCATCATCATCAATGTTCACATCGGCACCAGTTGTTTCTATGATCTGCTTGATCATCTTTCCACCTGAACCAATAACAGCACCAATTTTATCAGGATCTATTTTTAATGATTCAATACGTGGAGCTGTTTCTGCTAATTCTGTTCGTGGTTCTGGAATTGTTTCAATGATTTTATCTAAAATATAGAAACGGGCAGTTTGAGCTTTTTCAAGTGCAATTCCCATTATTTCTTTTGTGATACCTTCAATTTTTATATCCATCTGCATCGCTGTGATTCCATCTTTTGTTCCTGTTACTTTGAAATCCATATCGCCAAGATGATCTTCTAAACCTTGAATATCAGTAAGAACAACAAAGTCTTCCCCATCCATAATAAGACCATTTGCAATTCCTGCAACAGGCTTTTTAAGTGGAACACCTGCAGCCATTAAAGCTAAGGTTCCGCTACATACAGTTGCCATAGATGAAGAACCATTAGATTCTAATATTTCTGAAACCACACGAAGTGTATATGGGAAATCATCTTTAGAAGGTATCATTGGAAGTAAAGCACGTTCTGCCAAGGCACCATGACCATATTCTCTACGTCCAGGACCTCTCATAAATCCTGCTTCTCCAACACTGAATGGTGGGAAATTATAATGTAAATAATATGGTTTTTTGTATTCTTCAGCCAAGCCATCAATGATCTGCTCATCACGGCTGTTTCCTAAAGTTACAGTTCCAAGTGATTGTGTTTCACCACGAGTAAAAAGTGCTGATCCGTGAACGCGAGGTAAAATATCCAATTCACATGTAATTGGTCTGATATCATCCATTCCTCTACCATCGGCTCTATGATTATCATGCAGAATCGCATTTCTAACTGATTTTGCAAAAACTTCATCAAAAGCATTCTTGAAATTTCTTTCCTGCTCAGCAAATCCTTCACCGAGTTCTTCAGCATTCTTTCCCATCATCTCTTTTTTAATTGCATCAATAGCTTCATAACGTTCCAATTTACCATGAATATGTGCGGCTTTATCTATTGCTTTTCCAAAATCTTTTTCAACTTTTGTTACGATTTCTTCAGGTGTAACATCCAGTACTATTTCCATTTTCTCTTTACCGGAATCTTTAACAAATTCTTCTTGGAAAGCAACCAGTTCTTTAATCACCTCATGACCTGTATAAATAGAATTCATTATCATTTTTTCTGAAACTTCTTCTGCTCCAGCTTCGATCATTACAACTGCAGATTTTGTACCTGCAACATCCAGATCCAAAACAGATTCTTCAAATTGCTGAACTGTAGGATTGATCACTATTTCATCATTTACAACACCCACTTTCACACTGGCACAAGGCCCGTGAAATGGAATATCGGAAATTGAAAGAGCAGCAGATGCGCCTAAGATTCCTAACATACCAGGATCGTTTTCACCATCATAAGAAAGCACAGTTACTACAACATGAACCGCATTTCTAAATCCTTTTGGGAATAGAGGTCTGATGGGTCTGTCTATTAGACGTGCATTTAATGTCGCTTGGGTTGTAGGCCTGGCTTCTCTTTTAAAAAAGCCACCTGGAATCTTACCGGAAGCATACATTTTTTCTATAAAATCTACTGTTAATGGGAAGAAATCTGTTCCTTCTCTTGCCTCTTTAGAAGCTGTTGCTGTTACTAATACGCTGGTCTCACCATAAGTGATAAAAACAGATCCATTAGCTTGTTTTGCCATTCTACCGGTTTCCATTGTTAATGTTTTTCCGGCGATCTCGATTGACTTTTTCTTAATGTCAAAATTGTGCATTTTTTCTCCTTTAATTTGGGCTAAACCCAATTTTTGTTTGGCTTAATTATTAAGCCGTTTTTTTACGGAGAGTAAAGCAATAGACTAAAGCCAGACTTACTGAACTTAGCTTATTGCTCCATTCCTCCGCATCTCTATTATTTTTTAATTATCTACTTGTATAAATTATTAATTTAACATTTTTGTTAAGGTTTTTCTTCTTAAAAAGTAAAGAAAGGGGTTTTAGCCCCTTTCTGTTAACTCCAAAAAATATATTATTTCCTGAGTTCGAGTGCTTTTATCAACTTACGGTAACGAGCAATATCTTTTTTCATGATATAGTCGAGTAATCTTCTTCTTTGACCAATAAGTTTAAGTAAACCACGACGAGTATGATAATCCTTTTTATGGATTTTCAAATGTTCTGTGATCTCTTTGATACGTGTTGTTAATAAAGCAACTTGAACCTCAGGTGATCCAGTATCTGAATCATGGAGTTTAAACTCTGCCATGATAGCCGTTTTGGCTTCGGTATTTAATGCCATCTTATACCTCCTTATTTTTTTGCATTTGTATAAGCAGAAACAACAGAAAATTCGCTTGTTTCTTTGTAAAGGATTTTCTTTATGCCCTCATAAATAGCCAATCTGCGTTATTATGATTCAATTTTGTAAATTTAAATTATTGTAATTTATAATGTGTTTTTCTAATGAATAATATATTGACATAATCCAGCCACAAAGAATTTTAAAAAGTAATAAGTTAAGTATATAGGAATGTTATGAGAAAAAATGTAATACGGATATTAAAGATAATGCTTAACCACTGGGGTTATCTTGCTTCAGGATTGTTCTTCATGCTTGGATTTGCCATATTCAGCGGTACAAGTGTTTCACTTGCAATTCCATTGATGGATAATGTATTTAAGACTTCATCGGAAGTAATTATCCACAAAACTGTAGCATCCTTTTTTGATGGAACACAAAGTGCAATTGCTCAATTTGTTTCCTCTCATGGCAGTTTATTCCGCATAACCAGTAAAGAAGCTCTTGAGCCGCTTTTAAATAACTTAAATGAAGTAATGAAACATACAGATCCACATCTGTTATTATGGATAATTAGTGGTACATTGATCCTGATAGTAATATTGAAGAACATCTTTTTCTACGGACAGCGTGTATTATTTGCAAACCTGCGTGGGCGCACAATAAAAGATATCAGAGATCTAATGTACAAAAAGTACCTCTTCCAATCATTAGCTTTTTTTAATGAGAATAAAGTTGGTGATTCACTAGTCCGCATGGTTTCTGATGTTCAGATAATTGGTAATTTCTTTGTAAATTCTCTTTTTAATTCTTTAAGAGAATTGTTACTTATTATCATTTTTGCCTGGATTGCTTTATTCCTAAATCCTAAACTGTTTCTTATAAGTTTAATTTTACTTCCAATATTCAGTATATTAGTTCACTTTTTAGGAAATAAAATTAAGAAATATTCTAAACGTATTCAACAGCAATCATCAAGTATGTTTTCGGTAATTGAAGAAAAATTAAATAGTATGCGTATTGTTAAAGCCTTTTCCCGAGAGCAATATGAAAGAGAAAAATTCGCTGAGATAAACAATAAACATTTTAAATTTTGGCTTAAATCTAGAATTTATCACGCTTTTAATGTACCTTTATCTGAATTCAATAGTGTAATAACGGGCGTAATTGTTCTTCTTATAGGCGGATATCAGATCTTAGACCCAAACATAAATTTTTCTTTTGGAAGTTTCATCGCCTTCATGCTGGCAATATTTTCTATGCTGCATCCAATGAAAGCCATAACAAAAGCTTACGCAAATATCAGAAAGGCACTTGTTTCATTAGAAAGAATCTCTGAAATATTGAACAGAGAATCTGAAATTTCTGAAAGCAGTTCATCAGTAGAGAAGTTAAGTTTTAATAACAATATAGAATATAGTAGTGTGAGTTTTGCTTACAATGACTCAGCTAAAGTTTTAAACAACATTAACATGAAAATAAATAAAGGTGAGCGTGTTGCACTTGTTGGTGGAAGTGGTTCAGGGAAAACAACTCTGGTAAACTTACTGGAAAGAATGTATGATCCAACTGATGGTGAAATACTTATTGATGGTTTAAATATTAAAGATTACAAATTAAATGATCTTAGAAATCTTTTGGGAACTGTAACTCAAGAGTCTATCCTCTTCAGTGAAACAATCTCAAATAATATTAGTTATGGAACATTAAAAGAGATAAGTGATGATGAAATCATGCTTGCTGCAAGAATAGCTTATGCTGATGAATTTATTGATTCGCTTCCAGATAGATATAATACGCTTCTGCATACGAGAGCTTCCAACCTTTCGGGCGGACAAAAGCAGCGTCTTTGCATTGCCAGAGCAATTGTGGCTGATCCACCAATATTAATATTCGATGAAGCAACCAGCGCTTTAGATACCGAAGCAGAAATGAAAGTACAAAAAGCAATTGAACAAGCTACAAAAAATAGAACTGTAATTGTAATTGCACACAGATTATCAACAATTCTCTCTTCAGATAAGATCGTAGTTATGGATGGAGGAGAAATTGTTGGAATGGGTAAACATGAAGAACTACTAGAAACATGTGCAAGATACAAGATCCTTTACGATCTTCAGTTTAACGATCCTGAATAAATAATGAAAATATTGTTTTATGTTTCCAAAAAATATTCACTCCCAATAATCGCACCAATAGTAAAATATTTAGAACACTCAGAACACTCATTTACTTTTTTTGTTTCAAAAAAAGTAAGAGATGAAAATATATCTGATATCAGCAATTACAAACTTCTGCAAAATATTGAAGAGACAAAAATATTCTCCCCTGATGTTGTAATAGTTCCCGGCAATTTTGTTGATTATAGAATTCCAGGAATTAAAGTGCAGATATTTCATGGTTTAGGGGTTGAAAAAACATCTCATTATAAGATCCGTCATTTCTTTGATATTTATTGCACATCAGGACCTTTTGTTACTGAAAAATATAAAAAGCTTCAAAAGAGAATGAAATATTTTTTAATTAAAGAAACCGGATGGCCGAAAGTAGATCATATTTTAAATTATCCAACTAAAGACCTACAAGAAAAACATCATGTTCCAAAAGATAAAAAAGTGATTCTATTCGCACCTACTCACAGTAGGAAAATGCAATCAGCCGAGAGTTTGCTGCCTTTTATTCCAAATATAATTAAAGAAGATGAGATCTGGTTTCTAAAATTTCATGAACTGATGAATAAAGAAATCAGAGAAAGTGTTAATGATACCGACAATATCAGGGTAATAACTGATTATGATATAACTCCTTACCTGCATCTTGCTGATATTCTAATTACCGATACTTCTTCGGTTGCATACGAGTTCATGACCCTTAATAAACCTGTTATTACATTTAATACACAGAGTAGAAAAAATAAGGGAATTGATATCACACAGCCACTTGAGCTGAGAGAAGCAATTGATAGAAGCCTCTCTGATCCTTCCGAATTTCACCAAAACAGAGTTCATCATATTGCCGAGATCAACCCTAGAATAGATGGAAAGATCTGTGAAAATCTAATTTCTACTTTGGAATCTGTTATATTAAATAATGAATTAAAAAATAAAAAGAAACCATTAAATTTGTTCAGGAAACTTCAGATCCTTCATCATGAACAATTCAAGAAAGGATATTTAAGATAATGATAAAAGTTTTATTTGATTTAAAAAAGGAGTATTACTTTAATTCTTTGCAGCCCGTTTATGAAGAGTTGAAAAAAGATGATAATTACGATATAAAATTCTTCGTTGGTAAAGATGAAAAACGATTATTGGGTATTTTTCTACTTCCTCAAAAACGGGAAATTGAAGAACGTTTACATAAATTAGGATTGGAAGTTACTGATAACCCAAGCGGATTTGATCTCGTTATCTGTGGAGATGTACTAAAAAAACCAGAGCGATATGGTGATGTAGTACGAGTTCATCTAGATCATGGAGTAGGAACAAAAACTCTGCGTATCAGAAATATAAAAAAGCAAGGAGATTATCATTATCATGTTTTTTTGGAAGGACAGTGCTGGTTTGACTATATAAAAAGTTTGGGCTGGGAAAACACTGCAGATTTCTATCTTACAGGACTTCCTAAACTAGACCCCCTGTTTTGGGATGGTTATTATAATAATTCTGATCTAACAAAGAAACTGGGAATTGATCCGAATAAGAAGACAGTACTTTTTGCACCTTCATACAAACCAAGTTGCATAAGCTATGTTCAATCTAGAATTACTGATCTTTTACCAAAATACAATTTAATAATTAAATTGCATCCTTATAGTTGGGGTGGGAAATATGCTTCTCATTCTCAGCACAAATTCTACGAAAAATTAGCTAAGAAACACAGAGATGTATTCCTAATAAATAAAGAAGACTTTGATATCTATCCTTATTTATTTTTAGCTGATACACTTATAAGCGATACATCAAGTGTTATTAATGAATTTCTGGCTTTAGGGAAACATGGAATAATTTACGTTTTACCTGAATCTAAATTGAAGCATTCAGATGGAATGGAATCTGTTTCGATAGATCCTAAAGATTGGTTGGAGGGAGCTTTCCAAAAAATGTATAAACCGGAAGACCTACTTGGAGCTGTTGAATCTGCATTAAATCCAACAAAGGAAATGAAAAAGAAATTAATAGAACACCGAGAATATTTTTTTACTGGACTTGATGGGAATTCTGCAAAAAGAGTAAAAACAAAAATTGATAAAATTATGAAAGGGAGAAAATAGATGAAAGCAATAATTTTGGCAGCTGGAAAGGGAACCAGAATGTTCCCACTAACAAAAAACACACCGAAAAGCCTTTTAGATATTGGTCAGGGATTAACATTACTTGAAACACAATTGCATAGTTTACAAGAAGCTGGAATTACAAATATCGTTCTGGTTGTTGGATATAGAGCCGAGCAAATTGAGGCTAAAATTAAAGAATATGAAAAGGATTTTGAGATTTCGATCGTATTTAATCCCTTTTACGATACTTCAAACAATCTAATTTCTGCTTGGATGGCTAAACATCATATGACAGATGAATTCATAACGATAAATGGTGATGATATATTTGATTCGATAGTAATTAAAGACCTGCTAAAAAGCAAAGAAAACATTACGATGGTTACAGATGTGAAAGATGAGTATGATTCTGATGACATGAAGATAGTATCTGTAAATAATCTTGTAAAAAAAGTAAGTAAAAAAGTTCCAATAGAAGAAGCTAATGGCGAATCTGTTGGGATCATAAAATTTTCTGGTCATGGTCCAAAAATATATACCGATACATTAGAAGAGATGATAAGGGATCCTGAAAATTTACAAGTATTCTATCTTAAGGCTATACAGCAGATCATAAATAGAGGATTCCCTGTTCATCAATCAATTTGTAATGAAAAAGATTGGGGAGAAATAGATTTTCATCCTGATCTAAAACTTATTAGACAGTATGTTTCTAAAACAAAGCTGGTTGATAGAATCTTTGAAAAATAATTGATAGGGAAATTCGATGGCAGGAAAAACTAAACTTGTGGGGAAAAACTTAGAGATTGCCCTTAAAATGTTATATGATGTAACTTTAACAATGGAAAAAGCTAAAATTCCATACTGGTTAGAAGGCGGAACTCTATTAGGAATTATTAGAGAAAATAGAATATTACCTTGGGATAATGACATGGACATAAGCATGGAAGAAAAATATAAATTCCGTCTACTCAAAGTAATCATTAGCTTATCTTTCCAAGGATATCGTATAAGTATCAGACATTTTGCAAAGAGTATTGCTCCATTTAAAAAGTTTGAATTCCGCATGCTTAAGGTCCGAAATTATGATGGATTTCTGCGTAAAGGTGATGTTATGCTGGATATTTTTGTTAAACGCCGTATTAAGGATGACATATTTTGGACTGTGGGTGTGAAAACACCTGTATTAAAATCTTCTCCAATTGAATTTTGTGATAATTTGATCTGGCACGAGTTTGAGGGGAAAAAATATATGATCCCTGAAGATTTTGATGGATATCTCACATATCGCTATGGTGATTGGAAAACACCAGTTAAAACTTGGAACTTTAAAAAAGATGATAAGGCAATAGTAGAAAGTAAATAAACTATTTATGCAGTATATAAGATCTGGGAACCTAAACTAAATGGCAATGTACTATTACGCAAATCAGTTATATCAATTATCGTATGCACTCCCATTTTATAAGAAACTTGGTGGTACTATAATTGTAAATAGCATCTCTAAGTACTTCAAATTTCATAATCAGTTAAAAGGAATGGCTGCATTTAATGAGAACACCTTATTAAATACACCTAATATCATCATCCGGAAAAATGGGAATATGCAAGATTTGGAAGGAATAATTCTATCATTCTCAAATCTTTGGATCGAGAGAGACCCTGCAAAGTGTAAAATTATATTTCATGAACATGGAGCAAGTGATAAAAGAATTGGCTCTAATCTTAAAACAAAGCCTTTAGAGAAATTGAAAAATTTTGATTACATTTTCCTTATGAGTCCTAAAAATCAAATTAAAATTAAAGCTTTAGCTGAAAGTTTTGATGAAACAAACTTGGCTGACATCGAAGATAAATTTGTTAAAATTCACAATTTAAGATTTGCAGAATATCTGGAACAAAGTGTAAATAAACAAAGCATTTTAAACAATATTGGGATAAAAGACAGCTCACGTAAAACAGTTCTTTATGCACCCACATGGCGTTTTGGTAGTGGAACTCTCCGTAAATATTTCCATCAATTTGCCCGTGAGATAACAAAAGAATATAACTTAATTATCCGTCCCCATTTTCATGATGCAAAACTTATCCCTCAATATAAACTTTGGGCATTTACTCATAATATTAATAATATCTATTTTTCCAATCCTGCAAATTTAAAAAAGCATGATACATTTACTGATTTTATTGCATCAGACATTCTTCTTAGCGATACATCAGCTGTTCTTTATGAATATCTGATTACAGAAAATCCAATAATAATAATTCATCCAAATTATGGCAGACAAATAGAGATGCCAGACAACTTGAATATAATGAAAAACTCTGTGATTTTCAATAAGCAAGATAATATAAGCAGCTTGATCATACAAGCTTTAGAAGAAAAAAAATATTCTATAAAATATCACAAAATGTATACTGATTGTTTCTACACTCCTAACGAAAACGATGTAGTTGATGCGATCGATTTTATCAATAAATTAAATAACAACATATAGGGAAAAATGAATTTATACTATTTTGCTAATAATATTTATCAATTCTCATATGCAATTCCGATTTATGAGAAAATTGGTGGAACTTTCTTGGTTCGTGATAAAAAATGCTTAACTCAATTTAAATGGGCAATGCGAAAAATGAATAGAGATAATTTGAAAAATGGAATTTTGAATTATCCTAAAGTTAAGTTGATATCTAAAGGTGAACGTCAAAATCTAACAGGGATAATCATTTTTTGCTCTAATAGCATTTCTTTAAAGGAATATCCGAATGCAACAACAATTTTTTTGGAACATGGAACAGGGGACAAAAAATATGGTGGTGCAAAACCCGGTAGAGAAAACCCACTTGATTATGCTGCACAAAAGCTTCTCAGCTATGACTACATTTTTACTTCAGGAGAAAAAAATATCTATCGAATCAAGAACATGGATATAGAGATCGATCCTAAGAAAATTGTTAAAATTGGTGGAACTAGGTTTGATGAAATAATTTGTGGAGAATTATCTAGACAGGTAGAGCAGAAAAGACTAAAAATTAAAGATCTTAAAAGAAAAAATATTCTATATGCACCCACTTGGCTTTTTGGAGATGGTACTTTAGATAAATATGCACATCATTTCATTAAGCAAATTACACGCGAATATAATCTGATCATACGTACACATTATCATGATTACAAGAGAATTATTCAGCTTAAACTTTGGGCAAAGTTACGTGGACTAAAACATGTTTATTTTTCTAATCCTCTAGATCAGATTCGCAATAATACATTCCATGATTTTGTTGTTTCCGATTTGATGATCTCAGATGTTTCGGCAGTGATATATGAATATATCATCATGAATAAGCCGATGATCTTGATTAGTAACGAGACTAAATTCCGACACGATATGCCCGGTAAGATGAATGCAATGAAGTATGCAACAATTTGGAATGGAAAGAGTGACATTAATGATCTTATCAAACAAAGTTTTGCAGATAAAAAGCGAACTGCAAAATATAAGGAACTTCTTGATAATTGCTTCTTTTATAATGATGGAAAATCTGCTGAAAGAGCTGTAGAATTTTTAGAAAGTGTCGAGTAATCTTTTAATTCAAGAAAAAAAAATTAGAGACTTATTTTCCTGTTTTTTATACTAATTATTCACAATGATCTTCTTATTCACATTTACCTGAATAATCCATAATATGATCATATAAACATTAGCAACCCCAATTGTATAAATAAAATAGATGCCTGGTCTAAATACAATCGCCGCAAAGATCAAAACAAAAATATGCGCTGTTGGTCCTATCCAAAACCATAATTTTATTAATAATTGATTCTTTTGAAAATACTGATCTTTTTTAAATACCTCTTTTTTTTTAAGTTTAAATAATTGTAACCTAGAATAACCAAGATAAAGAGCTATAAGGAATTTATCAAAGAAACGTCCTTTTTCATCTTTAATTTCTGCTAACTCATTATTAAATTTTTGATTTGCTTCCCAAGTGGATGTATCCCTTCCTAAGCCATGAGCCATAAATTCACCTCTGTAATAATCAACCAGCATAGCGTGCACAATGTGACTAAGTGAAGCAATAACAAGTAACCACCAATGTGAAATTGGAAATTCTATTGGTACAATTCCTTTATCCAATCCAATTCCCATTCCAATGTAAACAAAAATTCCTATAGTATAATCTGCAAATCCATCTATTATTCTTCCTACTGGAGTTCCATTCTTCTTAAGCCTTGCAATCATTCCATCTACACAATCTAAAACCAAAATAAAGAAGTATAAAATACCTCCCACTAGAAATCCTGTTAGTGTTCCTGTTGAGAAAAATAAAGCACTTATAATGCCAAATAGTATTGCTGTATATGAAACTTGATTCGGTGTGACCGAAGTTCGATATAATAATTTTACGATTACAAAAGCGATAGGCCTAAGAATGTATAAAGTAAGTGTCTCATCAAATATTGCATGCTTTAGAGATTTTTTATAATCTTTAAATATCTGTCTGTTATATTCTTTTAAAGTTGAATTCTTTTTCGCCATTTAAAATCCTTTTTCTGCAATAGTACCATTATGAATGCTTGGATCAAAATCTGGATCCGGAACTTCCCAGTTTCCATAATTAATACTAAGATACTCTTTCACATTTGAGGGAATTTTAACTTCTTTATTTTCCCATATTACTGTATCTAATTTATCAAAGAACTTACTTTCAGAATGTTTTAAGGCATTCATTATTATCCAATGATATTTATCTTTAACTTTATACTTACAAAATAGATCAATATGAAAATTTATCCTAAGTAATCTTTCAAGTGGTGTTTTCAGTTTAATAGAACGATACTTTCCTGGTAACCATTTATTCGATACCATATTTTTTTTTACAAAAAAATATGGAAAAAATTTGTACCTGATTCTCCAAACTTTATCTGCAAAATCACCATATATTCCAAGATCTGCATCATGATCCCATGGTAATAAATCTCCATCGCGAATAATCCCCAAAAGGGTTCCTTCATCCATCCAATAAGGGATATCGTTCTTTTCTAGAATTGTAATAACTCTTAGAATTGATCTTTTCATCCGAGTTCTATATTTTCCGGTTAATTCTATTTTCTTTGTTTTGGATTTTCTTATTCGCTTTTTAGTTGGAATTTTTTTTATTGTTTCATCATCAACTATTGATTTATCATGTATACTACTTATCCAATATTTTTCTTCATTTTCCCAATCACCATATCTCTCCCTTAAATATTGCTTAGCATTAGAAGGTATAGGAAATTTCATATTCATTGCTTCTATTGTCTCAAGTTTATCAAAATAATTGGAATTAACCCATTTACAACTACGTTTATCCACCCATACAAATTTTTTGTCTTTTTTATATTTGAAAGTTATTTTTATTTTTGTTCCAGAATTACGATGTTTACTCCAAGTCTTTAGTATCTTTAATTTAGGGTAATCATTATCAATCCAAATCCTGCCAGATCTATCGATCATTTTTCTAAATCTATAGCTAGGAAAGAATTTCTTTTCTAAATTTACAACATCATGATAATATTCACCAGGTACTGCAATATCAATATTTTTATGCCATCCTAGACTTTTCCCTTCTCTGATAATCCCTAGTAATGTACCGGAGTCTAACCAGAATGGGATATTATTTTTCTTTAATATTTGGTGAATTTTAAGGTATATTTTAGATTTAAGGGGATCTTTACTTTTCATTATTATCTCTATCTAGGTCATCATTTTAAGTTGAGCATTAATCCAGTTAATTGCTCTCTTATTTGCATGACCATCATTAAAGTAAAAAGTACTATTCCGAACATTTTCTATCTGATCAGCAAATGGATGATTATTTATTGAATCAATTATTAATTTGTTTATATTATCATCTTCTGGATTATATTTGAAACCGCATGCAAAAACACTGAATTTCTCTTGAGTTGCCCATTTTGCTTTTTCTAAATCTTTCTTGCTGGTTTTAACTAAGATCAAAGGTTTATCAAAAAATAACCAATCGTACATCAGTGAAGAATTCTCTCCTATTAATAAATCTGCTATAGCAAGATTATTCACTAAACTTATCTCATCAGGATCAATTAAATACACATTATGAATGTTATTATTCTTAATAAATTTCCTAATTATCTTATAATTTTTTACATCATATGGATGCGTTCTTATGAGTAAATTATACTCTGATGTTATTTGAGTACAAAATTTTTTATAAGTTTCAAGTAAAGAACCGTGTCCCTTTTCCCATGTTGGAGCATATAGAATATTTTTTCTTGTTCTATCCTTTATTCCAATTTGTTTTAGAGTGTTTGGAATATCATAATTCTTATTAATAATATCATCTGATCTGAGATGTCCAATTTTTACAACTCGTTTATTAAAATTTCGTAGACCATATGAGTAATATTTATATTTTAAATAATCTTTCTCACCAGAAACAAAATAATAATCATAACGACTAATAGGAAAATTCCTTCCTTTAAAGCTTTTATCTAATCCCATACCATGATAAATTAAAACATTTTTAAATTGTTTTGTCCTTTTCAGATAATACCTTCTGTTTAATGTCATCTCCAAGATCAATCCACTAACTTGATCTGGCAGATCTTTGCGTTTCGAATGAAGGTAAACATTCTCTTTCCCCACTTTATCAAGAAGATTATCGTAATATCTTGGATGAGTTAATATGAATTTCCCACCTATTTCATTATGGATTTTCCATATGTAACTGTACTGGTAATAGGAACGTGCTCGGAAGAATAAATTCGTCATATCAACTTCTTTTTTGTATTCAACCATTGAATTCTCTTTAACCACCAGCGACTAAATGCACAATTTTAATATCATCACAATCACCAATTATCTGTGTTGCAAAAGATTTCTTATTGATGAGTTGACCATTAATTTTAACAATGCAGAGATGAATTAGAAAGTTATTCTCTCTCAATAATTTTTCTACTGTTAATCCTTTCTTCCAAGGTATTTCATTGCTATTCACTTTAATCATAACAACTCCTTTCAGGTTAAATTCGATATAGAATATAAACTGTCAAGATTAATGAATACCTTTTGAATATTCATTCATAATTTCAATTTTGCTGATTCTAAAATTGATTTTTCTATTATTACGTCATTAATAATCCACTCTTTAATTACTTAACTCTCTCAGTTTAGTATTGACAATTAATTAGCTAAAATAGATTTCTTATTGTGTTATAGAATATAAGGAATAAGTAAATTATGATACATAATCTTCTAAGAGACAAAGAGATAATATTAGCTTCAGCTTCACCCCGCCGAAAAGAGATTTTTAAAATGATTGGAATATCCGCTCTACAAATGCCGGCTCATATTAAGGAAGAAACTTTCAGCAACAATCCCAGAAAACTTGTAACCACACATGCCCGAAACAAAGCACTGGCAATAAGAAAAATTGTAGATAATGATTATCTGATTGTTGGTAGCGATACCGTTGTTTTTCAAAAATCTGAGATTTTGGAGAAACCAGAAAATAAACATCAGGCCGCAGAATTTCTTACTCGTCTTTCTGGAACTTATCATTACGTATATTCTGGTGTAGCTATATCATACAAGAATCAGGTTTATTCCAATTATGAAAGAACAAAAGTATTTTTTAGAAATCTCAGTGCATATGAGATCGAAGAATATATTAATACAAATGAGCCAATGGATAAAGCCGGTGCTTATGGAATTCAGGGAATGGGAAGCCAATTTGTGAAGAAAATATCCGGTTGTTATTTTAATGTGATGGGATTCCCCGTATATTGCTTTTATAAATTATTAAAGGAAGTATTATGAAGAAAATATTAATAAAGAATCCAAGCATTATTGCCACTATGAACGACAAAATGGAAGAATGGAGTGGTGGGCATATTTTAATTGAAGAAGACAAAATTGTTTCTATTGGAAAGCAACCTTATACAGGTGTTTTTGATGAGGAGATTGATGCTTCAGGAATGGTTGTTCTTCCTGGTTTTATAAATACCCATCACCATTTATTTCAATCTTTAACTAGGAACATACCGAGGATGCAGGATGAGGAGTTGTTCCCCTGGTTGGTAGATCATTATGAAGTGTGGCGCGAAGTTAATGATGAAGCAATATTTACAAGTGCAAAAACCGGACTTGTAGAGATGATGCTAAGTGGAGTTTCAACCAGCTCAGACCATCTTTACCTCTTCCCATCAAAATGCAATAATGAACTCATTGATATTGAAATTAAAGCTGCACAGGAACTTGGAATTCGTTTTCAACCAACACGAGGATCAATGTCATTAAGCAAAAAAGACGGTGGGCTTCCTCCAGACGATGTAGTTCAAACTGAAGAAGAGATCATGAAGGATTCTTTACGATTGATAGATAAATATCACGATCCAAATGATGGAGCGATGATTAGAATTTCTCTCGCTCCCTGTTCCCCTTTCTCTGTAACTTCAAAATTAATGAAACAAACAGCAGAACTTGCGAAAGAGAAGAACTTAATGTTCCATACACATTTAGCAGAAACTATTGATGAAGAGAATTTTTGCATAGAAAAATTTGGTGACAGACCGGCAGCATATCTAGAATCACTCGGTTGGATAAGTGGAAATTGCTGGGTGGCTCATGCTGTTCATCTATCTGATGAGGAAGTTAGTAAAATGGGGAAATGCGGAATGGGAATTTCACATTGTCCATCATCTAATATGCGTCTTGGTTCAGGAATTGCCAGAATTAAGGAGATGTTAAATGCAGGAGTTTCAGTGAGTTTAGGTGTAGATGGTTCAGCCTCAAATGATTCCAGCAATATGCTTTCTGAGATCAGGCAAGCAATGCTGTTAAGCCGATTACGAGAATCTGAATTCTGGTTAACTGCCAGAGAAGTACTGCGCATTGCAACACGAGGTGGAGCTGCGGCTCTGGGCAGAAATGATATAGGAGAATTAACAGTTGGAAAACAAGCAGATATAGCTATATTTTCACAAAATCATTTAGAATATGCAGGTTCACTTTCAGATCCGTTGGCAGCACTTGTTTTTACACAAAGAATGCGACCGATAGATCATTTAATAATAAACGGCATTCCCCAAATTAAAAATGGTGAGACAAATATTGATACTGAGCAGTTAATTATTAATCATAATAGAATTAGTGCTGAACTCATTAGTAGAGCACAGCAAAATACTGGAATAAATTTTTTAAGATCAGAGTAATAATGAAGTTATTTTACAATGCACAATTTCATACAATGAAATGCGAAGGTGATATTGTTTCAGCAGTGTTAGTGGATGATAAAGGAATTATTAGAGATACATTTGCTAGAATTCCTAAAATTGATAATGTTGAAAAAATTGATCTGAATAGCAATTTCGTTTATCCAGGATTTATTGATACTCACACTCACTCATTTGAGGGTGGACTTTACAGTTTAAATGCAAATCTAGAAAATGTTACATGTTTGAATGACGTTTTTGAAATATTATCCGAAACAAAACCAGTTAGTGGAAAGATCTTTGCTTTTCATTTTGATGAGAATAACATAAAAGAAAAAAGATTCCCATCAATTGATGAACTTGATAAGATATTTCCCAACACTCCACTCATCCTGAGACGCGTTGATGGACACAGTTGTATAATCAATTCCAAGGCAGCAAAAATGATAGACTGGAAGGAACCTCTTCCCCATGATTTTGATGGTTATCTTTTTGGAAGAACGAATGGGCAAGCATCAAATTGGTTTCATAGAGAGTTATCTGATGAGGCAATTCTGCAATCATATCAGCAAGCGGCAAATATTGCCCTAAAGAATGGTCATACTGCAGTCCACACAATGATCGGAGATGCTTATTCTGATGTTAAACATTACAAATTTATCAATGAAAATCTACATCAGTTTTCAATAGAATTTATTTTGTATCCACAGATCACAGATGTTAATATTGCCTTAGAAATTGGAACCAAAAGAATTGGAGGATGCATTCTAGCTGATGGTTCTTTTGGCTCATATTCAGCAGCCTTATCAGAACCTTATTCCGATAAACCAGAAACAACAGGAATCTTGTATCGTTCTGATGAATTCTGGCAAAATTTTGTTAAGAAGGCTCACGAAAATGATCTGCAAGTTGCTATCCATTGTATTGGTGATGCGGCAATAACACAAATTCTCAACTGCTATGAAACTGTTCAAGAAGAGAACCAAAAGGATCTTAAACATATGATCATCCACAATGAGCTCACTTCTGATGAAATGCTGGATAGAATGGCAAACGCAAATGTGAGTGCTGCTATGCAACCGATGTTCGATAGATTGTGGGCAGGTAGTAAGGGATTATATGAGAAGCGTTTGGGAATGGATAGAACATCCAGAACAACAAGGCTGGCTTCAGTTTATAATAGGAACATATTGCTTACCGGTGGTTCTGACTGGTATATTACAGATATGAATGCGTTAATGGGAATTGATGCCGCAACCAGAATTCATAATGAGAAAGAGCAACTCTCTGCTTACCAGGCAATTGAAATTTACACAAAAAATGCAGCAATTCTTTCCGGTGATCAAGATAGATTCGGCACAATTGAAAAAGGAAAATTAGCTAATTTTGTATGTTTGGAAGAGAACATTTTAGAGAGTAGATCTATCAAAGATATTAAGATTAACTCTATGATCGTTGAAGGAATGCAAAATAAGTTCTAATTCTACATGTAAGTATTTCTAATAAAAAGTTATTGTGTACATTTCAAGTGGTGCAGCATACATATGTTATGGGTATATAATTAAAAAGGATTTAAATGAGTAGAAAAAAGAGAAAAAGATTGATTATATTATCATTATTCATTGTTCTGATTATATCAAGTTATATTATTCTAAAAAAGTATAACTATTTTCAGGAAAATTTTATTAAAATTGATAAAAAGAAATATCTAAGAGTCAAACCAACTATGTTCGATGAAATAGAAATTGATTTATACATAAACGATGAAATAGAAATTGAATATATATGGATTTACTCTAATTCTTGGGGAAATGAGAAAATGCAATATGAAAATTACAGGAATTTATTCACTCGGATAGTTAAACATGATAAGGCTATTAGAGAAGATATGATAGATTTTATCTCACACTTAAAACAGTGTGTTAAAATAAAAAAGATTAATGTACGCGAAAATGTGAACAACTGGTATAGGTTAATAATTAGAGCAGATAGAAGAGGTTTTATCTCTAGTTCATTTAGTAAACTAATCATTTCTGAGAATCATTATAATAATTACAGGTTTTTAATCAATCTTGAAAATTCAGGATATGAATTAAATATAAAATATATGTATGAAGACAATCAAGGAATAATAAATTATTATGAAAATAATCATGGGCAAGAAATAACACAATTATCCCAATATTCAGAAAATGTTTCAAATTATATAACTTACATGCTTGATAATTTCAATTTTCTAAATATCAAGAATCCCACAAGAAGATCAAATAGTGTTAAACTCGGTGCAAATGCAGGTGAAATGAAAATAGAAATTGAAGACATTAATGGAAACGAAGTATCAAATGAGTATAGATTTAAAATGGCCTTGTGGTCTGAATATGATTTTTCGAATTGTTTTCATTATTTATTTAACTTTGCACAATATAATACAATTTCAAGAGATGTTATTAATGATTAAAATACCCATAACAAGCGTATCTGCGGGTGGGTTTATTATTCTTTTCGGCTTGAATCTTACGATTCAAACCTTGTTTTATTTGTTTCCGGTCGTGATCGTTCCGATCCCGCCGCACACGCCAAACATTACATAAAATTAGGATAGGATATTAAATGACTAAAAAGAATTCAAAATTAAGAGAGTATAATAAGCAGATCTTCAGTGAGTATAAGAAATCGATAAAACATTCAGTATTTGATGAAACTCTGACTCTGTATATATTAAGGCCCATTGCATTTATTTTTGTGAAGATACTTTATCCAACTAATATTACACCAAACCAGGTTTCCCTGATGACTATAATCATTGGAATAATAAGTGGGTTTATATTTGCCAAGGGAACAGTTACGAGCTTTATTGTTGGTGGACTTTTATATTTTTTATGTATGGTTACAGACTGCGTAGATGGTATGATTGCCCGTTTGAAGAACAATGGTACACCGACAGGCAGGATTATTGATGGATTTGCCGATTACATGGTAGGAATATCAGTTTATGTAGGAATGGGAATTGGTTTTGAAAAAGGAATCATCAACCTGGATTATCTGAAAGTAAATCCCTGGTGGATTATTATCATTGCTGCCGTAAGTCATATTTTTCATGCAATGTTAGTAGATTATTACCGATCAGAATTCATGGCACATGGTCTGGGAAAAGCAATCTCAATTAGAGATGATAAGATAAAATTTTCTGAAGAATTGAACAAGATCAAGCATATGAGGGGTAAGTGGTTAGACAAAATCTTAATAAGCACATATTTGGGATATTCTCGTCTTCAAATTTTTCATTTAGATGAAAAAGAAGAGTACGATCGAGAAACATATTATAATTCTAATAAACTATTAATTCGTTTATGGTTCTGGATAGGACCTACTGCTGGAGCTTTTGTAATTATCATTTCTGCTCTTTTATTCAGACCTATGATTTTCTTTATTTATACTATTGGACTTGCAAATATTTATATGATCATTTTGTGGATAATTCAGGTAAAAGTAAATAAAAAAATCCTGATAAACAATAAATGATTATCAGGATTTTATAGAAATATTTTCTACTATGCTTTTTTTAGCTCATGTTTCCATACAAATGTAATCATTATTGCAGCAAGAATTGCGCCGGAAATCCAGAACCAGAACGCAGCATCCCAACTAAAATTATCGATCAGATAACCGGTTCCCACACCTGTTAAACTTGCTCCTAAATATCCGAATGCATTAATGAAGCCTGTTACTGAAGATGCGGCTTTTCTTGTGCCAAGATCAACCGGTAAAGCGGCTACAAGCAGAATATGAGGTCCAAAAGTAAAGAAACCAATGAATAATAAAATAATTAAACTCATTACCCAGCTTTCACCCGGAACTATTCGATATAGATAACAGAACAATGCCAGAAGTAGAAGCATGAAAAACGCCACTGGTGCTCTACGATTTTTGAAGAGATTATCGGAAGCCCAACCGGCAAAGATAGCACCTAAACCACCAGCTACAGGAAAGGCAATCGCTTTATATGCAGCCATTGAGATTGTTGCTCCCTGTTCTTCGAACATATAGGTTGGAGCCCAGCTCATAAAACCGTAACGAACAATATTTAAACCGAGAAGAGCCAAGCCAGCAAACCAGACATAAGGATTCAAAAGAGTTATTTTCAAAGTTTCCTTAAAACCAATATGTTCATCCACTTTAACTTCAGATCTTTCAATACCCTGCTCCTGTTCTTCCAAACTTGGTAATCCAACTTCTTCCGGTGCATTACGAGCTCTTATATACCAGTGTATTGCTAGAAGAATGCAGATCACAGCTGGAATGAAGAAAGTGAAACGCCAATTGAAATATTTTACAATTGTCCCAGCCAGAAACCAGCAAAGTGCTCCACCGATAATATAGCTTGTGCCCAGACGACCGGACATTTTCCCTCTTATCTTTTTGGGAAACCAGTTCGCATTTGCTTTAACTGTAGGTCCCCAGCCCATCGATTGGAAATAACCATTTAATCCCCAAAGAACAGCCATTAGAACTATCGCTCCTGCAGCCAAACCAAAGATGATATTAAGAATAGCAGAAGATATTAATCCTATAGTAATTATTCTTCGTGAATTTAACTTATCTCCAAGCTGTCCATTGATGAACTGCCCTACAGCATACGCAATGAAAAGACTTGTTAACACAACTCCCATGTTGGTTTTGGTTAAACCAAATTCGCTCATAATGCTGGGCATTGCGATGGAAATATTTACACGTAAAAGATAAAAAGACGCATAAGTAATCCACATCATCCAAAACATTTTTTTCTGCCATTGCTTAATCTTTAAACTAGTATCAGAATTATTTGTCACTTTTCTCCTCCTCCATTTTTTATATCATTTTTTATATTTGAAGATGATTGCGATGGATAATATGGAACAACTACAACTCTTCCACCAATACTATCCATAACTTCGCGTGCCTCATCGATCGCTTCATCTGTATGACTCGTACTTTCCATTAAAACATCTGGCCTCATCTTTTTCACATTAGGCAGTGGTGAATATGTTTCCTGAGCAACAACTAGATCCACATGCTTAATTGCATTTGCCAGATCAAATCTTTCATCAAAAGAAAGAATTGGCTTTTTCTTCTTCTCCATTACAGCTTCGTCAGTTAAAATACCCACAACCAGTTTTCCATCTTCACCAGCAATTGCCTTGGCGTTCTCCATCATCTTCAGATGACCCTTATGGACGATGTCTAAAACATAATAAGAATAAACTATTTTCATATATACTCCTTTATATTTTAATTTTAAAAAGAATAGTTTTTTAGCAATAAAAAAAAATTGTGAACTGACACACTGAATAAAATATATGATTTAAAATTTAATTTGTCTAAGATGGTTTGGCTTGTATATTTAATATGTTTCCGGCTAAATTATTAAAAAATTAGTGAAATAATATTTACTTTATAATATCAACAAAAATGATAGATTGGAAGGAACCTCTTGATCAGCAGGATATAATAACTATTTTGATTTAACTACTCTTTATTCTGTAAAATATGAGCAAATATCACGTTTTTCAAAAGCACTGAGGTTGTTATCGTGCCTATGCCACCTGGTACAGGAGTGATTGCAACAGATTTATCAAAACAACCTTTATAATCTACATCACCAACATAACGATAACCTTTTTCAGCATCTTCAATTTGGTTTACACCAACATCAATAATAATTGCATTTTCACTGATCATATCTGAGGTAATAAATAGTGGTTTACCAATTGCTGCAACTAGGATATCAGCTTGTTTAGTATGAGATGCCAGGTCTTTAGTTCTGCTGTGACAGATCGTTACAGTTGCATTTCCGGTTTTCTCTTTTCTCAATAGCAAATTTGCCATTGGTTTACCAACAATATCACTTCTGCCTACAATTACAATATGCTTGCCATTTGTTTCAATTTCATAGAAAGAAAGTAATTCTAAAACTGCAGCAGGTGTTGCTGGAATGAATCCCTCTTTATCAAGTACCAGGTTCCCCATATTTAGTGGATGAAATGCATCAACATCTTTTTTGGGATCGATCTTCATTACAATTTCAGATTCATCAAGCTGAGCTGGCAGTGGTTTTTGCAGCATTATACCATTTACTTCAGAATCATTATTCAGTTCTTCAATTTTATTTAATAGTGAATTTTGATCAATTGATTCAGGTAAGATCATTGTCTCAACTTTAATTCCAACTTTCAAACCTTTTTTCTCAAGATTCTGTACATAATATTCAGCAGCTGGATCGTTCCCAATAAGAAGTATTACTAAATAAGGAGTAATTTGTTGTTGTTCAATCTCTTCTTTAATATAGGCAAAAATCTTTTTGGCTATTTTTTTTCCTGATAATCTCTTATCCATTAATATTTCCGTCTTATTCTTTGTATGTTCAAAGCTTTCCCAGTTGCTTCATCAATACTTATTACAACTGCATTTATTTGAAGTCCACCATCTGCAGGTTGGAAAGGTAGATGCAAAGAATTTTTCATCTTTGAAATTACAATCTCTTTTTTTATGCCTATACATGAGTCGTGTGGACCAGTCATTCCAACATCTGAAATATATGCAGTGTTATTGGGAAGAATCTCTTCATCAGCAGTTTGTACGTGTGTATGTGTGCCAATGAATGCACTGACCTGTCCATCAAAGTTAAAAGCTAAAGCACGCTTTTCTGCTGTTGCTTCTGCATGAAAATCAATAAGTATATTGTTAGTTACTTCCTTTATAGATGGTAAGATCTTTTCGAGTGCAAATAGTGGTGAATCGACTGGGTTCATATAAACTTGTCCTAAAATATTAAGGATTGCTAGTTTTGATCTACCAACGTTGGCAATATAGTAAACTGCACCGATCGCATCCTTAGAATAATTTAAAGGTCTAAGAATTCGTTTTTCTCTTTTTATGTAGTCAATAGAATCTTTTTTATCCCAGATGTGATTACCACTGGTAAAACAATTTATACCACTTCCAAAAAGCTCGATTGCAGTCTTTTCTGTTAGACCTTTTCCATGAGCAGCATTTTCACCATTGGCAATACAAAAATCAATATCAAATTCCTTCCTCAATTCAGGAAGATATTTTTTTACTAGGTTTCTGCCAGGTGAACCAAAAATATCACCAATAAATAAAATATTCATTATTTTGCTACAGCAGTTTGACGTGTCTCCCGAATCACCATAACTTTAATTTGTCCTGGATATTGCATTTCTTCTTCAATTTTCTCTGCAATATCAGAAGCAACGAAAGCTGTATGTTTATCATCAACAGCAACCGGATCTACAATTATTCGTAATTCACGTCCGGCTTGAATTGCGAAAGATTTATTCACACCTTCAATTGAGTTTGCGATCTCTTCCATTTTTGTAAGACGCTTCATATATGTTTCAAGCATTTCTCTTCTAGCACCAGGTCTGGCACCGGAAACTGCATCTGCAACTTGCGTAAGAACAGCGTAAACACTTTGATATTCAACTTCTTCATGATGAGCTTCAATTGCATTTACAACTATTTTACTCTCACCATTTTTTCGTGCAACATTTGCACCAAGGCTTGCGTGTGATCCATCATATTCATGATCAATCGCTTTTCCAAGGTCATGTAGGAATCCACAGCGACGTGCTAATTCCTGATCAAGATTTAGTTCAGTTGCAAGAATTCCACAGATCCAAGCTGCTTCCATTGAATGACGCAGAATATTTTGTCCGTAACTTGTACGATATTTTAATCTTCCAATAAGCTTCACAATATTTGGAGAGATGTTATGTATGTTTGTTTCCATACATGCTTTTTCACCAATCTTAACAAGATTACCATCCATTTCCTTAGCAATTTTTTCAATAACTTGTTCAATTCGTCCAGGATGGATCCTACCATCTGTGATTAATTTTTCTAATGCAAGACGAGCAATTTCTCTACGAACCGGATCAAAACCAGAAAGAACTACAGCTTCAGGTGTATCATCAATTATAAGATCAATTCCTGAGGCTTGTTCAAAAGCTCTGATATTCCTACCTTCTCTACCGATGATCCTTCCTTTCATCTCATCGTCTGGAAGTGAAACAACCGAAACTGTTGATTCTGAAACATAATCTACCGCTACTCTTTGAATTGCAGTGGAAAGAATTCCAGCAACTAGTTGATCTGCTTCTGCTTTAGTATTTTCTGCTATTCTGCGGATTTCTATTGCAGCTTCATTACGAGCTTTATTTTTCAAGTTATTTTTAAGTATTTGAATTGCTTCATCACGAGACAATCTAGCAATTTCTGATAACTTAACATTTTGCTGTTCAATTAACTCTTCAAGTTCTTCTTTTTTAGTAGCTAACTCGTTTTCTTTTGTTTTATTGTTTTTCTCAAATTCCTGAAGTTTTTCTTCTTTTCTATCAAGATTTTCTAATCTATTATCTAATTTTGTAACACGTTCATTGTATTCTTTTTCTAAAGTATATATCTCTCGTTTACGTGTATTGATCTCTTCTTCATATTTTTTCTGTACTCTGTACCATTCTTCTTTTGCTTCTAAAATTGCTTCTTTTTTTAAGGTTTCTGTTTCTTGTTTTGCGTCATTGATGATCTTGTTTGCTAATTCATTTGAAGATAAAATATTTTTATCTGCAGAAGATTTTTTTATGAAATTTATGATCAGGAAAAAAATAATTCCGATCAAGAATCCACTTCCAATGAAAATCAAATTTATATATTGCATGTTTACCTCACCTTTAATCTATTATTTTACCCGCAATACCGTGTACCATGTTTTTCTGGAACCTTGGAACAAGGTGGACGTCTACCGTTTTTTGCTTTGCATCTCCAGATCTTGTCTGGTTCATGTGCCACAAAGGGCCTGACTTCCTATTCATAATTGGTTCTGAATAATCGATAATATCACGAATACCGCAGGCAATTATTTTTCACTAATTTCTATATTATCCAGCAGATTGTTTATCTGCTCTAATTTTTCTGATAAATTTTTATAATCATCATTTTCAGAAATATACTTCTCTGTCATTGATATTGCATAAAGAACTAATAATTTATTTTGATCAACTGTATTAAACCTTTCATTTAATTTTTCCAACTGGTTTTCTACATATTCAGCTGTCTTTCTTAATTTTTCTGGTTCATCACTTCTAAAATAATATGTTCTACCTAAAATCTTAATTTCAATGGATTTCATTGATCTTTATAAATCATCTAACTGATTAAAAATACTATCAATTTTAGTTGAAGCCTCTTTCATTTTACTGTTGTACTTATCTAATTGTTCACGAAGATTTCTGTTCTCACTTTTAAGAAATTCAATCTCTTCTATTTGCTTATTCTCAGATTCAATCAGTCGTAATAATTTCTCTTCATTTTCATTTTTAAAATCACTAAGAGAAACATTCTTCTGCTGTAATTCAGAGTTAGCAACAACAGCATCAGCATATTTACTTTTTATTTCAGTATAACTATTTATTAGTTTTTGTATTTTTTCATCCAGACTAAGAACTGATCTCTCTTCCATGTTTACCTCATCTCAGCATTGTATGAATTTTTTAAAGCCTTAATAACCTTTTTTAGAATATTATTAATATACTCATCCGTCAAGGTTTTTGTATTTGAACTGAACACAAGACTAAATGTTAAACTATGAAAACCATCTTTAATATTTTTCCCTGCAAATTCATCGAAAAGTACAACTCTAGAAATCACATTTTTCCCAACTTTTCTAATCGTTTCAATTATGTCTGTATATTTATGTTCTTTGCTTATAACAAAAGAGACATCTCGCAAAATTGGTGGGAATTTTGGAATAGTTTCAAACACATGATCTTGGAAAAGATCCATTGCAAAAATTTCTTCTATATCAATATCAAATGCAAAAATAGGAAGATCAATATCAAATTTAACAGCAATTTTAGGATCGATTTTACCCAAGCTAGCAATATATTTCCCATCTATCTTTACATCAGCACCCATTCCCGGTTGATAAAAAGATTCTTCAGATACTTGATATTCACAGTTTTCTAATTTCAATTCAGCTAAAACATCTTCTACAATACCTTTTACATCATAAAAATCTATCAGTTTAGGGTTATCTTTCCAATAAACTGGATCAAGTTCTCCACAAAGAAGTCCGCTTAGATGCAATCTCTCAGTTGCAAGTTTTTCATCCTTCCTTGTAAAAACTTTTTTCAATTCGAAAATTCTGAAATTCTTCTGACTATGATTTATATTGTGTAATGCATTCTTTAATAAACTTGGTAACAACATAGAACGCATAATGGAGAAACTTTCTCCTAATGGATTCTTAAGTGCTGCAAAATTTCTACGTTTATCATCTTCATCTACATTAAGTTTATCTAAATCTTTTGGATCACCAAAATTCCAATTAACAACTTCAGAAAATCCATAATTAACAAGAGCATCTTCTACTTTCCTACGTGCATAAAAAACCGGTTTGTTCATAATATTCTGTGATCTTAAAAATGTAGGAACATTATTGTAGCCGTTAAGTCTGATCACTTCTTCAATTAGATCAATCTCTCTTGTGAGGTCTTTTCTGTAATATGGAATCTCAAATTCTAAATTATCTTCCAGTTCATTAATAATATTTAATCCGAGAGCTGAAAGGTAACTTATTATTTGTTCTGAAGATATCTCAATAGCAAGTATTTTTTTTACTCTAGTTGGACGAATAGATACTTTTCTTAAATTTTTCTTATTGGGAAATGAATCAAGTTTTCCTTCTAGAAGTTCACCACCAGCTATTTTCAAGATCAATTCACAAGCTCTAATGCTTGCTAGTTCAGCAGCTTTATCTGTGATATCTCGCTCAAAACGATAAGAAGAATCAGTTGATATTTTCATGCGTCCTGCTGTTTTACGAATGGAAGAATACAAGAAATTTGCAGATTCTATCACAATATTTTTCGTTGCGGAAGTAATGTGTGAATTCTCACCTCCAATAACACCAGCAAGTGCAATTGCTCGCTGTTCATCGGCAATCACAATATCGTTTTCTTTTAGTTTATAAGTTATTTCATCTAAAGCTGGAAATTCTTCGTTTTCCTTAGCCTTACGAACAATTATTTTCTTTCCATTAATTAATGAGTAGTCAAAGGCATGAAGCGGATGACCAAATTCCATCATAACAAAATTCGTAATATCCACAATATTATTAATAGGTCGCAATCCAACTGATATCAATCTCTTTTTCAACCAATCAGGTGATTCTTTAACTTCAACATTCTTAATCATTCTTGCTGTATATCTAGTACAGAATTCAGGAACTTTATTTTCTAAAGAAAGATTGCTTTCTATTTGTTCATTGCTTGTGATAAGTTTACTCTCTGGTAAAGTGAGTGGAAGTTTTAATAGAGCAGATAGATCTCTTGCAACACCAATAATTCCAAGCAGATCTGGTCTATTTGGAGTTATCTCAACATCATAACAAGTGTCTTCAATTCCAAGATAGGAAGCTAAATCTGTTCCTAATGGAGCATCCTCAGGTAGGATCATAATGCCATCGTGATCTGCTGAAATACCAAGTTCACTTTCTGAACAAAGCATTCCAAAAGAGATTTCACCACGAAGTTTAGCTTTTTTGATCTTGAAGTCCTGGATATTGGTTCCAATTCCTGCAAAAGCTACTTTAATATCCTTCTTGCAATTTGGAGCACCGCAGATAACCTGTAAAGTTTCAGATCCATCATCCACCATGCAAACAGAAAGTTTTTCAGCATTTGGATGTTGCTCATATTTCACAACTTTTGCAATTTTGATCTGCTTTAAATCTTTTCCAAGTTGTTCAATTGCTTCAACCTCGATTCCTGCAAAAGTCATTCTATCTTTTAATTCATCCGGAGAAAGCTTAAGATCAATATAATTCTTTAACCAATTGTAACTTATTTTCATTATTATAACCTAATAATTTATACGAATTTAACTAAATTGCTTAAGAAAACGAACATCATTTTCAAAGAGCAATCTCATATCTGGAATTTTATATTTTAACATTGCAATACGATCCATTCCTAAACCGAATGCATATCCAGTGTATTTTTCTGAATCTATCCCAAGTTTTTCTAAAACATTTGGATCTACCATTCCAGCTCCACCCATTTCTAACCAACCACTTCCTTTACAAAGGTTGCAGCCATCACCATAACATTTAACACAAACGATATCTATCTCTGCGCTTGGTTCTGTGAAAGGGAAAAAATGAGGTCTGATCCGTGATTCGATCTTATCTCCGAACATTTCTTTTACAAAAATATTCAGCATATCTCTAAGATCTGTAAAGGTAACTCCTTCATCAACTAGAAGCGCTTCAACCTGATGAAACATAGGAGAATGCGAAGCATCATTTTCATTCCTATAACAGCTCCCCGGTGAAATTATTTTTATGGGAAGTGGATGATTTTCCATAGTGCGTATTTGTACTGTAGAAGTCTGAGTTCTAAGAAGAACATCATCATCTAAATAAAACGTATCGGAAAGCTCTCTTGCTGGATGATCTTGAGGTGTATTTAAAGCATCAAAATTATGATATTCATCCTCAACATCAGGTCCTTCAGCTACTTCAAATCCCATTGACATAAAAATATTCTCGATCTCACGCCAAACTTTTGTGATCGGATGTAAACTTCCTTTAGCTCTTTTACGTCCTGGCATCGAAAGATCAATAGATTCTGATTTTAATGTTGTTTCATAATCAAGTTCTTTTATTTTTTCTTCCTGATCAGCTATTAACTGTGAGATCTGATTTTTAGCAATATTAAGAGTTTGTCCAAATGCTGGTCTTTCCTCTTTAGATAATGATCCTATCTTTTGCATGAAACTATTCAAAATACTTTTCTTTCCGACATATTTAGATTTTAACTGCATTAGATCATGCATAGATCTTGCGTCATTAATTTCTGCTTTTGCAGAAATTACAACTTTATTTAGTTCTTCCTTCACTCTAGTGCCTTATTTAATTTGATCCTTTGCTATCTGGCAAAGTTTTGCAAATGCTTCCATATCGGTATAGGCAAGATGTGCAAGTACTTTTCTATCGATTTCAACTTCAGCTTTCTTTAAACCATTTATTAATTTGCTATAAGTTAATTCATTCATTCTAGCTGCTGCGTTAATTCTTGTGATCCACAATTGTCTGAATACACGTTTTTTTGTTTTTCTATCACGGTAAGCGTATTGCCAACCTTTTTCTACTGCTTGACGTGCAGTTCTGTACAATTTACTTCTTCCACCTACATAACCTTTGGCGGCTTTTAAATATTTCTTTCTTCTATTTTTTGCTGCTACATTATTTGTTGAACGTGGCATATTATTCTCCTTCCTTTTTTAGATACCCAGCATTTTTTTCATTCTTGCTGTATCACTCGCATCTACCAGACCAGATTGTCTTAGATTTCTTTTTCTTTTAGATGATTTTTTTGTAAGGATGTGACCTGCATAAGCATGCGATCTTTTAAGTTTTCCCTTACCGGTAACCTTAAATCTCTTTGCTACCGCTCTTCGTGTTTTTAGTTTAGGCATTTCTCCTCCTGAAATTACTCTTCTATATCTTCATATTCTTCTAATAAGCTATCAATTTCCTTTTTAGGTGCAATTATCGTAAAGACTGTTCTACCTTCATTCTTTGGTCTTACTTCAACATCAACAAGAGGTTTTAATTCTTCCAATATTCTCTCAAGTAACTTAAAGCCAATATCTCGGTGAGCAAGTTGTCTTCCTCGAAAGCGCACAGTAAGTTTAACCTTGTTATGTTGGCTCAAGAATTTCATGGCATGAACTTTTTTAAACTTGTAATCATGATCTTCAGTATTAGGACCGAATTTTACTTCCTTAGTTTGTACAATATGCTGATTTTTTCTTGCTTCTCGTAATTTACGTTCCTTTTTATAGTAGTAAGTACTAAAATCTAGTATTTTACATACTGGTGGTTTTGCATTTGGTGATATTTCCACAAGATCAAGTCCTGCTCTTTCAGCCTCTTGTAATGCTTTTGAAATTGGAACAACTCCGACCTGTTTTCCTGTTTCTGAGATCAGCCTTACAGATGGAACTCTGATCTGCTGATTAATTCTTTCTTTTGGTGCTGTAGGCTTTGTTTTAGCCTTTCCTCTTCTAATGCGAATAGAAATAAGAACCTCCTTGTTCTCTTTTTAATAAAAAAAAAGGGTGGATTTCAAAATCCACCCGCCATTACACATTTATATATAATTTCGCACTTTTCTCATCTTGACCCTACAAGTATCCTAAGCAGTTTAGGAACCGTAAGGTAGAAGCGGGTAGCTTCTTTTTTATTAACAAGATACAAAGAATTTTTCATTTGTTAACGAGTCAAGTTTTTTATTCTAAGTAGACGTATATTAGATTCACACATAAATTTGATAGCAAATGAAGAAGCTGTATCCTCAAATCACATAAATGACACCCTTGTCGTATTAGCGTCAATAATGTCATTATTCATCATCAGGAAGTATATTGAATTTAATTCTACGAAAGTTGCGCTGCTTCTTTAACCCTCAGTATTATATAAAGATACGTATTAGTGATTAACAATAACTGATTATTGGCATAAATAATGCAAATATATGAAGATATTATTATAATATTAATTTAATTTTTATATTAAAATTTATAATATAATAAAAAAACACTTGTCAATTTGTAAGTGTTATTAATGTTAATGTTTCGAAATTTATGTATTGTTCATTAAGAAGGGGAGGGGAAATGAAAAAGCAATCTATTTTTACAATTTTTGTTGTTGTTTCTATATTATCTGCATTCAGTATTTTCAGTATGACGGGCAGATTAAGCAATGAGCAGACCTTAACAAATCAACAAATCAGTAATACCAGTTTATCCCAAAATAAAAGAAATCTTATTTGCAGCGCCCAAGGTGATATCAGACCACCAGCATGGGACGAAGATGAGGATAAAACAGCAAATGGAAGTTAATAAATTAAAATAAATGAGATCGTTTTGCATTGCAAAACTGATTCGCAAAAGGAGAATGATGATGAAAAAGAATCTTAGTTTGATCGTATTAGTAGCTCTAGTTGTATCAGTAATTAATGTTATTGCTGTTATTAATAGCAGTAATAACATATCAATACAGGCATATGCAAAAAGTAATGTTTGTACTGCCCAAGGTGACTTCAGACCAGCACCATTTCAAGAAGTGATAGTTGAAGAAATCTCAAATGAAAGTAACGGTAATATTTGCAGTGCTCAAGGTGACATCAGACCTCCTGCTTGGGATGAAGAAGAAGACAAAACTCCGGTAACCGCAAGTGCTCAAGGTGATATCAGACCACCAGCTTGGGATGAAGATGAGGACGACGAGATAATTATCTGTAGTGCCCAGGGTGACATCAGACCACCAGCTTGGGATGAAGATGAAGATAAAACAGCAAATGGAAGTTAATAAAAAAATAAACTGAGATCGTTTTGCATTGCAAAACTGACTCACAAGGAGAATTAAAATGAACAAGAATCTTAGCTTAATTGTATTAGTAGCGTTAGTAGTATCCGTTATCAATGTTGTTGCTGTTATCAATAGCAGTAATGATATTTCTGCTCAGGCATATGCAACAAGTAATGTTTGCACTGCCCAAGGCGACTTCAGACCAGCACCTTTTCAAGAAGTGATAGTTGAAGAGATCTCAAATGAAAGTAACGGTAATATTTGCAGTGCTCAAGGTGACATCAGACCTCCTGCTTGGGATGAAGAAGAAGACAAAACTCCAGTAACTGCAAGTGCTCAAGGTGAC
>JABIME010000101.1 GCA_018654125.1 Candidatus Cloacimonadota bacterium | reverse complement strand
TCCACCTGAATAGTCATCAACACAGTGCTTGAATTCTATAAATATCTCTGTCATATCTGATGTATCCAGAACCATTGTACACATTCTTGATATACCAATAAAACAGGGTTCCCAAGCTAGCACCATCTCAATTCCAGAACCGCCTGCATGGTTTCCTGTAGAAGATCCCCAATTTGATTGGCCCATTTCATCACTATGCCAACCAGTTGGTGGAACACCATCACTGAAATCTTCTGAGATCAAAAAACCCTCTGAACCAATAAAAACTAAATTGGAAGTAACACTTCCACCATCACCAATTAAATTATAGGGAACAACTGTGTAGCAATATACTCCAGCTAAAGGAATTGTATTATCTATATATGATGTTGTTGAACCAGTTACTTCAAATAGAACACCGTCATTTCTTTCGATATGATAACCACCAATAGCATTGTTAAAAGCACCACCGTGCAATCCGGTTGTGGGATTATCCCAGGTAAGTGTTCCGGATAGATCGCCGGGAGAGGTTTGAGTTAAATTAAGATTATTAACTGCTGCCGGAGCATCTTCTCCAACCCAAATAGTACTCTCAACCGTGATTCCTTCACCAGCATCATTAAAACCAACAACACCATAAGTATAAATTCCTGCATATAGCATACTAGAATCTACGTGAGAACCTGTGCCACCAACGGTTGGAGTTGTATCTGTGTAGATGAGTGTTCCATCTCTGTAGACTCTCATCTCATCAAGATCTGTAAGAGTGTTTCCGCCAATTGTCGTAGTTGGGCAAGTCCAGCCAATATCAGCTTGGTAAATACCATTAGCGCCAGGGGTAACAGTTACATCTGTAGGAGCTGAGGGTGAATCAGGAGATTCAGCATCACGCAGTTCCATTCCGTAAAGAAAATCAATTTCTCCTTGTCCAAGACAACCTAAAATAGTTTTACCAGGAACCAGTCCACCTTCGTAATAGAATGCACCTCCAATAACTCCGGCATTACCAAGAGTAACGGAGTAAGAAGTTCCGGTTGGTGCACCACTTAAATCATATTGAATAAATGTGGTTGGTTCAGCAAAAAGCCATAAGCAATCTGCATAGGAGTCATAAGCCAAACCATAGGCGGAGTTATCATCAGCATAAATATTGATTACATTACCATTAACATCAAATTCATAAATGGGATCACTAAAACTCTTTGTCCAGAAATGGTTACCGTCATAAGCTAAAGCACGGATAGTTCCAAATGATGTGCCAAATTCTGTAGTCCAGGTTTCTGAAGCAATATCAAATGAGAAGAAATTAGTCTCATTTCCACCATAGATTTTACCTTCAGAGGCAACATATGCCAGGTCCCGAATTCCCCAGACGAATGCGGCAGCTGGTTGTTCGTAACTATTAACTAAGGTTCCTGCAATCGGATCTATTTTGTAGAGGTAGTTGGGATCTACGCCATTTCCACCACCGGTAGCCCATATATTAGTACCATCATATTCTACACCAAGCAGTTGATTATCATTTGCTATGCCCTCCACATCAAGTGAATATATGATCTCTCCAACTTCGTCTGTGATCACAGGGATTGTTGATGCTGGTCCAACATCATTCAACAACGGTGCTGCTTCTACTCTTTTATCAGCAAATAAACCTGCTGAGACCAGCAATACTAACACTAACAAAAAAAACATTTTCATTATTATCTCCTTATTTTCAAATGATTTCCCTTTTATCATGTATATCTTCTGCTTTTATTCTCTGAATTGATTCAATTAGAAATTCATAGTTAAATGGTTTTTTCATGAACAAATAGGCACCCCGATCTAAAGCTTCAGCCTGGGTTTCTTCATCTGCAAAGGCAGAATAAATAATTACTTTGGCTTCATTATTCATTTGTAAGATCAATTTTAATACATCGATCCCATTGAGTTTTGGCATCCGAAAATCTGTTATAATAAGCTGGTAAATATTTTTATCATATTTTGATAGAGCTTCTTCCGGGTCTTTGAAGCCATGATTTGGAAAACCACCTATTTTCAGCGCATACCGTATACTTTTTAATGTAAATTCATTATCATCAATCACCATTATCAATTTATTATCCTTTTCCATTTTTCCTCCCCCACTTTTTTCTCACAACTAAGAAAGTAGCAAATAGTGTACCAAACAGAAAAGGTCGAGAAATGTAAGACTTATATGTTTAATATATAGATAGTTAAAGCTTTGAGGAACAAATTGTAATGAGTTATATGAAAAGGTAGATCAATTCATTTTGAATCGTTCAAATTGAACTATAAATTCAGAATGGATCGGATAAAATTTGTTAGTTTATAGATCTCCGATTATTCGACGAACCTTATTAATGGAAATTTTCAGATAGGAAGCAGTTTTAGTTTTATTTCCTTCAAACTTAGCTAGGATTTTTTCTACAACTTTCTTTTCAATATCATACAAACTAAGGTCATGTTCGGGAAAACTAATACTCAAACTATCAGAAGAATCAGTTGAATTCATTTTTTTATCCAGCAGAGATTTGATCCGATCTGCATTCAAAAGATCATCATTAGAAAGAAAGGCAGCTTGTTCCATTGTATTTTGGAGCTGTCGTACATTGCCAGGCCAATCGTAATTTAATAGAACCATAGTAGCTTCTTTAGTCAGAATTTTGACAGGTTGTTTCCTTAACCTGGCAAACTCTTCTAGGAACATTCTGGCTAAAGGAAGGATGTCTTCTTTACGTTGTTGCAAGGTAGGAATTGCTATTTTGGCTTTATTGATCCGGTAAAATAGATCCAAACGAAAACGATTTTCTTCTATCCCTTTTTCAAGTTTACAATTTGTTGCACAGATCAATCGAAAATTAAGAGGAATTTTCCTAGATCCACCTACCCTGTAAATCTCTCTATCTTGCAGAGCTTTTAACAATTTCGGCTGCATTTCCAGCGGTAGTTCTCCAATCTCATCCAGAAATAGAGTCCCACCATTCGATAGTTCCATTTTACCCATCTGGCCTTTTCTGCTGGATCCCGTAAAAGCTCCAGCTTCATGGCCAAATAGTTCACTTTCGAATAAAGTAGGCGTGATTGACGCACAGTTTAAGGAGACAAAAGGTTTACCAAAATCATTATCTCCATAATGTATCATTCTGGCGATGATCTCTTTCCCAGTTCCAGAATCACCTTGAATTAATACGGGAATTGTAGAATCACCATGAAGTTTTTTAGCCATTTCAGTTACCTGTTTCATCTCTTCAGAAAAAATTCCAACTTTACCAATTCCTGAAACTTCTGCATAAGCATATTGCAGTTTTTTTAGTTTATCATTGATCAGGGCAGTTTCAGATTGAACCTTTTCATCGAACTTATTACGTAAAACAGTATTTTCCTTAAGCAGCTTTTGATGATCTTCCACCTTGCTAATAACAGTGACGAGCTCCTCAAGATCAATTGGTTTGCTCAGGTAATCGTAGGCACCTGCTCTTAATGCACCTAAAATACTTTGCGTATCTGTATGACCGGTTATTAATACAATGTCTGTATCTTTACCATCAGGATTGTCTTTGATCTTCTTGGTTAATGTAAAACCATCCATACCAGGCATGCGAATATCACTGATAATCATGGGAAACGAAGAATTTGAAAAGATCTTTTCACCTTCTAAAGCATTGTCGCAAACGGTTACTTCATGATTCAATTGATACTTCAGGAAATCGCTTATCGCTTTAGAAATCAATTTATCATCATCAATAACTAATATTCTCAACTTTCTGCTCCCTCATTTTTTTTAAACGTTATCACAAACTCAGCACCACCGGATTTTTTATTTCCGGCCTTGATGTCAGCATTATATTTTTCTACATAATTTTTCACGATTGCCAAACCTAACCCCATTCCTTTGTCAGGTGATTTGGTTGAATAAAAAGGGTCGTAAATTTTTTCTCCCACTTCCAAAGCGAAGCCTGATCCATTATCAGAGATTTTTATTTCAGCATGATCGCCCTTACTCCTGGTACAAATATGTATTCGCTTATCTTTTTGGTTTGAATCATCCAGAGAATGGATTGCATTTGTGACAATATTCAGAATAATCTGTTCGATATGGATTGATTCGGCACAAATAAGTAGTTTCTGCTTTGCCAATTTAGTCTCAATAAACACTCCATGCGAATAAAGCTGTCTTTCGATTAAATTTAGAGCATGTTTCACAGCTTCGTTAATGTCTATCGGTTTAAGCGAATTTGTCTTTGGAAGCTTCCAGAATGAGCGCATGTGTTTAATTATCTCATCGATTCGATTGCTAGCTTCGACAATATTTTCCAAGCCTTCTGCCAGGTATTCCGGTAAGATCAGATCATTTTTTTTGTTCCAATATAAGATGCTTTCAGCACTCATTTTAATAGCACAGACAGGTTGATTGATTTCGTGAGTTATACCGCCTGAGATCACACCGATTGAAGCTAATCTTCCGGCTTTTTCCATCATCTGTTTGGAAAGAAGTTCTTTTCTCTCTATTTCATGAGAAGAAGAGACATCTGCCAATCTCTTTGTTAATTCTTCTGTGAAAAGAGAGTCTTTAATTTTTGAGTGTTTTTTATAAAATTTCAAGGCAGATTCAAAATCTTTCTGTTTTTCGTAATCCCTTGATAAATATAGATATATATTTTTGATAAATTCTTTATATCCCAATTCTTCTGCCATTTGGAGTGTCTTGGAATGTGTTTTTACTGCTTCCTTGAATTGCCCCAAATTGCAATAAGAAGCTCCCAGATTATTCATAGCTGGTATCAATATCTTTTTATCTTCTAACTCACGAGCAACATCAATAGCTTTAGTAAAATATTGGATAGCCCGTTCATGCTGATCTAAAGCCATATATGCTTCACCAATATTCACAAGTATGATAGCTTCACTTCTTTTTAGATTGTGTTTTGAACAAAAGGAAGATGCTTCTTCCAGATACTTTAGAGCTTCATCATATCTTTTCATTCTAAGGTATACAATTCCGGTATTGATAATAATTGATTCAGTGTTATAAGTTGCATTATAATCATCTTTTTGTGGAACGTATCTCTTTGCTTTCAGGAAATATTCCAGGGCTTTATCCAAATCGTTCATGTTTAAATAAATAAGACCAACATTTCCCAGAGAGATGGCAATAGCAGGATTATTATCGATCTTCTTATAGACGTTGAGAGTTTGTAAAAAATAATTCAAAGCTTTATCATAATTATTGGATGAAACATTGATTAAGCCTAAGGTGTTCAAAGCTGATGCTTCCAAGTTCTGAAGATTATTATTTTGGGCCATGTTCAGAGTGAGTTGAGCAAATTTTTTACTGTTTTTCAAATCGGATTGATGCCAATAACTGACAGCAAGTTTGCTGAATAACTCTACTTTTTTCTCAAGATTCTGCTCAGTGTTAGCTTGATGAATCCTTTCCTTCATACTTTTCATTTTTGCTCCTACTTTAAGCATTAATAATTAGCTATCATAATAGAAATTATTAATATCTTCTTCCTAATTACCTTATGTGCGTGGCGTTGATTTATTGCTTACTGCTTAAATCTACTTCGAAAAAATATTCATCTTAATACTATCAATTTCTGCATAATTATTGCATTTTCTATACCAATTTTTTTATCGTCCTATTTTACAGTATGTTAGATCATTACATATTATTGTTATCCCTTCATAATTGTACAAATACGATCAGATTATGTTCGTATTTGAACATATTTTATCACTTCAAAGACAAGGAATGTATTTATAGATAAACTAAAAGATCCAACGGAAATCTGAGCCATAATTTAGCATTTAAGTTAGGTCGATTTTATGCTGTGCAAAATGTCCGTAAATGAACGCATATTGTACTCCTGCGTACATATTTATTAGGAGATACTAATGCTATCTCTTTATAACAATTTATTTTATGCGTTTGGCATACTAATTGCAACATTTTAAAAAAAATATGTGGGAGAAAGAAACATGTTCAAGAACTATATCAAAATCGCTTACCGCAACATCCTTAAACAAAAAACATATTCAGCTATTAACATTTTTGGATTAGCTCTGGGCCTAACAGCCTGTATTTTGGTCGGACTATATATTTATCAAGATTTCAACTATGATAATTATCATGCAAATGGTGAAAATATATATCGTGTAAGTATAGAAATGGTTACTCCAGATGATACTTTCAATTTTGCACAAACACCTGCTCCGGTAGCGCCAAGTTTAAAGCAAAATTATCCTGAGATCAATAAAATTTCCCGGATCTTTTTTGCCAAAAACGATCTTATCACATACGAAAAGAACAAATTCTATGAGGAAGAAATCGTCTTTGCTGATGAAGATTTTTTCAAGATCTTCAGCTACAGCACATTACAAGGAAATCCTAATACGTTCTTGCAAAAAGATAACTCTGTTGTGATAACAAAAAAAATAGCTGATAAATATTTTGGTACAGAAAACCCCGTTGGTAAAATCCTTAATTATAATAGCAGGATCGATCTGGAAGTTGTTGGTGTTGTCGAGAATGTACCAATAAACTCACATTTCACTTTTGATATGGTAGTTACATATAATTCTCTTATTCAGCTTCCGCAGGGTAGATACTTAGATCAATGGGGAGCAACTTTTGGTTCTTACACTTATGTGCTAATGCATCCGGGAACTGATCTTGATAAATTTGTAGATAAAGCGGGTCCCTTCCTGACAGAAAAAATGGAAACAACCGATAGAGTTCATGAATCTGTTATTTTGCAACCGATTAAATCTATTCATATGTTTTCTAGTCTTGAAGACGAAATAAATCCAAATAGCTCGATTACCTATATACTAATTCTAGGATCAATTTCGCTTTTCATACTAATATTAGCATGCATCAATTTTGTAAATTTAACAACTGCCAGAGCAGTGAAAAGAGCTAGAGAGATTGGTGTGAGAAAAGTGTTTGGTGCCTTCAGATTACAATTAGTCAGACAATTCCTGGGTGAATCTATCATAACGACATTGATAGCATTAGCATTTGCATTTGTGTTTGTTGAGCTTTTCATTCCACTATTTTCTCAGTTAATAGGAACAACACTGGTCTACAGTCTTTTTGATAACCCTTATATCTTACTAATTATATTAGCAGGTTCTCTAATTATTGGAATTTTAGCTGGTTTGTATCCAGCTTTTGTACTCACACATTTCCAACCTGCTTTAGTAATGAAAGGTGCAACCAAACAAGGAAAAAGTAGTTCAGCATTACTTAGAAAAGGCTTAGTTCTATTTCAGTTTTCCATTTCCATAATTCTCATTATTTTCACAATTCTGATAAATAAACAGATTAATTTCATGCGAAATTTTGATATGGGATTTGAAAAAGAACAGATTGTTGTTCTTAAAACCCCAGAAAGAATGTCCCGTAATTCTGAAACTATTAAAGAAGAAATAAATGCAATTCCCGGAGTTATCGAGTCATCAACTAGTTTGGGTATTCCGTTGCAGAATAGCGGTTTTGGAACAAATCTAAGCCCATATGCTGATTCTGATGAGGATGAATTTTCTATATCTGTGAAGATGATCGACTCCGAATACATAGATTTTTACCAGATTCCACTATTGGTAGGCAGAAAACTTACTGAGACTGATGAAGCAAATTATGCAAATGTGACTGTTGTGAATGAAGCAACTGTAAAAAAGCTTGGATTTGCAAATAATGAAGATGCTCTAGGGCACAACTACACAATTGGTTTGAGTGATGGAGTAAAAAGATTTTCACCCGAGATAGTGGGTGTGATAGAAGATTTTCATTTCAATTCTCTACACGAAGAAGTCTCACCTCTTTTATTTATGTATTGGTATTTTCTATTTCAAGAGATCTCTATAAAGATCAGTCCACAAAATGTTCCTGAAACAATGAAAGAGATTAAACTGGTTTGGGAGAAATTTTATCCAGAACATCCATTTGTATATTCATTTTTAGATGAAGATATAGATAAAATGTATAAAGCAGAAGCAAGATCTTTCCGCGTGATCTCAACCTTCTCATTCTTAGCAATTATTATTGCTTGTATGGGTCTCTTGGGACTCACATTCTACACCACCGAACAACGAAGAAAGGAAATTGGAATTCGCAAAATCTTAGGTGCTTCCATACCGGGGATTGTAAGGGATATCTCTTTAGAGTTTTTAAAATTAGTTGTTATCGCCAACGTTATAGCTTGGCCGATAAGCTATTTCCTAGTTAAAAAGTGGCTCATGAACTTCCCATATAAAATTGATATTGGACTGGACGTATTTTTATTAGCCAGCGGGTTAGCATTATTAATATCTTTTGTAACTATTGGCTATACCGTTATCCGCAGTGCTTATAGTAATCCTATAGACAGTATTAAGTATGAGTAAAAAATCGGCTATGAGTATACACAAAATCCCAAAAGTTATAAACATAGAGATAATAGTGAGATCACTGAAATGCTAGATATGCTTCTTGAAAATGATCTGAAATTGCTACTTGAATTTCATGATAAACGCAGAACTATCTTTCATTTTGATGATAAATAGGAGTAAAATATGAGAAGAAAAGATAGAGAGATCACAGACAAAAAGAAGATGCAGATGATAATTTCTAAAGCAGAAGTTTGCTATATGGGAATGAGCAGAGATAATATGCCATACGTAATTCCTATTAATTTTGGTTATGATGATAACACGATCTATTTTCATTGCGCACTTGAGGGGGAGAAGATAGATATTTTACAGAAAAATCCAAATGTCTGCCTACTATTTAATATTGATAATAAACTTATCAACAACACTCCTCAAGACGATTGGACAATGTACTACAAAAGCGTGATAGTTTATGGGAAAGTTGAATTTATTTTAGATATTGCACAAAGACAAAAGGCAATTAATCTTATGTTCAAACATTATGGAGGTAAAGATTATCCGCTTCCTAAACCAGTATTGGAAAAGACGATGTTCCTAAAAGTAGAAATTGAGAAGATGACAGGGAAACAAAATATTCCAGAGGATTGACCCAATACCTACTACAGATTAACCTATAATTATAACTACTCAAATTGAAGAAACAAATATCATAAAATTTCTTGCCTAAAAAGAACAAGATAGCAAATTTTGTTCAAAATTAATATTGGAAATCACTAAAATGAAAAAAATTGTAACCGTATTATCTATCTTTATTATTCTTATGGGATGCGCAAAAGAGCAGCAACAAGTAGACTACACTGAAGTATCCTTTACTGTAAACAGGTCTCTATTATCGAATGAGTATATTAGCAAGGAGGCTGAGATCAGCTTTTCACCTCCAATTAATTGGAAACCGATCAGTCCTCAACTGCTTAGTTCGATCAAAGAAAATGTAAAAGCCTCTAAAGATACTGCAGATGTTGCTATTCTCCCGCTCAATGTTTTTATGGATATGGAGAGCTCATTCACCTGTTTTTTATCGATCTTCAATAGCTCTTCTAGGGCAGAACAGACCATTACATACTATTTAAATGAGCTCAGAACGAGTAATGAAAATTATCAAACTAATGAGGGTTCGTTCTCTCATAATGGCTTCGATTTTCATCAACTAATATTCACAAAAGATGAGCTTATAACCATAAAACTGATCGCAACCAATAGTGAAGATAAAATTTTTATGATAGACTACATCCTACCTGCCAAAGCTTATGAAAATGAGTTAAGATCAATTGAATCATCAATTGGAACAATAAAGGAAATTTAGAGAAGAGATCGTTTTGCAGAGCAAAGCCGACTCATAAAAAGAAAGAGATCGTTTTGCAGAGCAAAGCCGACTCATAAAAAAAGAGGAGAAGTTAATGAAAAAACTCGTATTATTAATCACATTACTTGCAGTTATCGCAATGGTTGGATGTTCAGCTAATATCCATCAGGTTGGTAAAGGCGCTCAAGGCAATCAGGTTGTAGAAGCTCGTCAGTGGTATATTTTGTTTGGACTTGCACCACTTAACGAAGTAGATACTAACGCAATGGCTGGTGAAGCTGTTGATTATGAGATTAAAACTGAACAAAGTGCTATGGATATTATTCTTAATATCTTCACAAGCTATGTTACAGTTTATTCAAGAACAGTGACGGTTACAAAATAATTGTTGATGCAGTTATTATTTAGACTCTTCTTTTATTAGGAGAGTCTTTTTTTTATGAAACGACTTGGTGCCAGCATAATATTTGTAAATGATCAGCAGAAAATTCTCTTATTCTTGCGTGATGATAAAGTGGGTCTTCCTTACCCTAACATGTGGGATGTGCCCGGCGGTCATGTGGAGACAAGTGAAACTCCTTCTGATTGCATCGTACGCGAAATGAAAGAAGAGATGAACATTGACCTGCATGATTTCCAACTATTTTGTAAAAAAGAATTTGATGACAGAATTGAATATACATATTGGAAACAAACTAATTTAGAGATCTCTGAAATTGAGCTGATGGAAGGGCAACGTTTAAAATGGTTTTCCCGAGGGGAAGCAGCGCAAACAAAACTTGCTTATGGATTTAATGAGATAGTTGAACGATTTTTTAATAAATATAAATTGTCCCTGATTGAAGGGAATACCTAGTTTTTCCTTTTTACAAGGACAATTATATATCTTAAGTTTTAAAACAATTTATAATTTAAACCCAAGCCAAGCGTCTCTTTAAATTGAAGATCCTCTGCCTGCATTTTATTATAAAGAAGCTGAACAAAAAGTTTAAGATTTATCAACTTAGTTAAACTTATATCAACATCGTGCTGCCAGTCCATTCTAACCTGTTTCCAATCATCTTCATCTTCCTGATCTTCTAAACTTTCCGATTCAGAATAGACAATAGGTTTATATAGATTTAAGGTTGTGGAATATTTGATCACATTTTCTGCAAATGGTTTACGTAATTCACCCACAAGTTCCACTCCACCATCATTTGTGCTCTCATCAAGGTTACTATCGAAATATTGTTTGAATGCCCCGCCTAAACGTGTACTGAATTCCTGATCATCATCCTTAAAAAAGACTTTAGCTACACCAAAGGTCTCTGTGAAAACATTGGGATTAAATATTTTTGTATCCATATAGGTTTCATCCATAAATTGAGTCTCATCTCTAAAGCTGGCAAATGGATCTACAAAAGCTCCGAGTGTAAATCGGAAGATCGATTCAAAATCAACAATATCTGTAGATTTATCTGGTTTTGCCCAATATTTTTCTCCCAGATCATCTTCCATCTGAGTATGTGTTTGTCCAAAAGCTAATTTGAGTGTGTTCTTATTATGTACTTTTGCACTTAGTTGTTTTTCAGCTAAGAAATTTGCATTGAACACCCAGGAGATTGAGCCCTTCTCTTCACCTGTCCAATTATCACTGTAAGCATTTTGATTCATGGTAAGTGAAATATCTGAAGCAAGATTCCAATCTTTGGCAAGTAGCAATGAAAATGAGATTGTAATGATGAGAAAAATAATTACTTTTTTCATTTTTTTACTCCTCATTTTTTATTACATGAACATCCATTTGCGGATATGGAATATTTACTTTTTCTTTATCAAATTCCTCTTTTACACTCTCTAACAGATCGTGATAAACAGTCCAATAATCTCCTGTTTTTGTCCATACACGAACCTTAAAGTCAACTGAACTATCACCCAGTTTAGACACTCTCACAAAAGGTTTAGGATCCTTTAAAATCAATGCATGTGCATCAATAAGTCTATTTAAAATCCCCTTAACCTGTTCATTGCTAGATTCATATCCAACACCAAAGGAAAGATCAACTCGCCTGGTTTTCTGGGCTGTATAATTTATTATTGTTCCATCCATAATTTTAGAATTTGGAACGATAAGTTTCTTATTATCAAAAGAAACAAGTACTGTCGTGAAGATATTGATATCTTTTACAACTCCGTCAATTCCGGCTGCTTCAACATAATCATCAACCTTAAAAGGACGTAGGATTATCATCAGGAATCCCGCTGCAAAATTAGATAACGATCCTTGCAAAGCAAGACCAATAGCCAAACCAGCAGCTCCGATCACAGCTAAGAAAGATGATGTTTGAATTCCCAACTGTGCAAGTGCTGCAATGATCACAAAAACCCATAATGCGCTATAGATAAGAGATCCGGCAAAAGAGATCACCTCCTTATCCACCCTCTTCTTCTCCATTGCTTTTACGATAAGTTTCCGCACACCCTTAACAACAAATTTTCCTATTATCAAGATAGCAATTGCGGCTAATAGCTTTAATCCAAAAGTGGATATTAATTCTATTAACTTTGGTATCACCTCTTCCATGATCCCTCCTAATTAAAATAATATTATTTTATGTTGCGATAAGAAAAGGCGTTTAGAATTTTGCAAGTTTTTTCTATTTACTATAAGAAGTATCTCTACGATTTATCTTTACACCAATTTCCTATATTCATAAATCTTCATCTGGAATAATAAGATTTTTTTATGAGGTAACAAAATGAAAAAAGCTACACTATTTATCATTATTTTTGGTATTACAATCCTAAATAGTATAAGTATTTATGATATTCAACATACTACAGATCCCGGTCCAGATGGAACATATCCATCTCCTTATAATGGACAGATCGTGACAACCGGTGGCATTGTTAATGCAGTTGATTTTAATAGTGGAAGATTCTTTATTACATCTGGTATGGGTGAATGGAATGGAATTTATGTTTATAATTATGACCAGAATGTAGCTGTTGGTGATAGTGTAATAATTGAAGCGGAAGTTTATGAATATTGGGGATTTACTGAACTCAGTAACCTAGTTTCCTGTGATATCATCTCTTCCGGGAATCCAATACCTGCAACGCTTGTTAATACAATATCCAACACAATAAATGAAGCTAGAGAAAGTACTAAAGCTGCAATTGGCTATTATGATCTAACAATTACACAAACTTATGATGAATGGGGTCAGTGGAAAATTGCCGATACAACTGGAGAATGTACGATCAGTACAGGATTTATGAATATGGAGGAGCTTGATATTCCAATTATTGAAGGATATCCATTAAGTGGAGTAAGTGGATTTGTTACCTATTTCTGGGAAGAATTTCAACTGAATCCAGTAAATTTATCTTCCATTCATTCAGATCCGGATGATCATATTATCTCAATTCAAGATCAACTTGTATTCTCTCCGGAGGAGTTTGAAATTCCAATTTATCATACAGTTTTTAATGATGGACAAGTTCAATCATATCAATTTGAAATTGCATTTAATGATCAGGTTTTGGAATATAGTGGATATGAAGATATTGGTACACTTTCTGCAAATGGAACGATA
>JABIME010000100.1 GCA_018654125.1 Candidatus Cloacimonadota bacterium | reverse complement strand
TAGATTCTGTCTTTGTGAGGAATTCTACTTGCTGTTTCAGGTGAAGCAATCTCTGATTAAAGATAAAAAAGATTGCTTCGGTAGATTTCATTGTAAGAAAGCTCGCAATGACTTAATAGATAATAAGGAAAAACTATGAATTGGAAAAATGAATGGAAAATACTACTATTGATGGTAGTGATTTTTTTGGCTGCATATCATCTACCAGTAAATGCTGCAAGGTTTCAAAATGCGGTGATGGAATCATTTCACCTGCTAAAGGAATATGCACGATTGCATGTTCTATTGTGCCTTATTCCAGCCCTTTTCATTGCCGGCGCAATAGGAGTTTTCATCTCTAAAAATGCGGTAATGAAATATCTGGGAGCACGTGCTAAGCGAATTGTTGCCTATTCTGTTGCTTCTGTTTCTGGTGCAATTCTGGCAGTTTGCTCATGTACAATTTTACCGCTATTCAGCGGAATCTATAAACGTGGAGCGGGAATTGGTCCGGCCACTGCATTTTTATATTCTGGCCCGGCAATAAACATTCTAGCAATAATTCTAACAGCAAGAATTCTTGGGTTGGAAATGGGAATTGCCAGAGCTGTAGGAGCTATTGTATTCAGTATAGTTATCGGTCTGATTATGGGATTTGTTTTTCGCAAAGATGAAGAAGAAAAAATACAACAACAGATGCTGATGCCAGAAGTTGATGAAGATCGACCATTCTGGCACAATTTGGTTTTCTTTGCATCAATGACATTTATTCTTATCTTTGCAAATTGGGCAAAACCAGCAACTGAATCTGGCATTTGGAATGCAGTATACAATGCAAAATGGATAATTACATCAATATTCTCGGTAGCATTGGGAATAATATTAATAACTATTTATAAAATGAAATTTTGGAAGATCGCAGTTACAGGAATTGCTGTGATCATCTCAGGATTTGTTTCGGGTTGGAATCCGATGATACCATTTGTAGTTGGTGTGATTGGGCTCTCTTATTTTACAAGCAAAGATGAGGGAGAAGTTGGTGAATGGTTCAGTTCTACCTGGGAATTTGCCAAACAGATAATGCCATTACTATTTTTTGGAGTTGTTGCGGCTGGTTTACTGCTGGCTAGACCGGGAAACGAAGGTTTGATCCCATCCGAATGGATATCCAAACTGGTTGGTGGAAATTCGATATGGGCAAATTTCTTTGCATCAATAGTTGGTGCATTTATGTATTTTGCTACACTTACCGAAGTTCCAATTCTGCAAGGCTTAATGGGAAATGGAATGGGGAAGGGTCCGGCTTTGGCTCTTCTTTTGGCAGGTCCCGCATTATCGCTTCCTAATATGCTGGTTATCCGCAGTGTTATGGGAACCAAGAAAACAGTTGTTTTTGTCTCTTTGGTTGTAGTTATGGCAACAATTACCGGAGTGATTTTTGGTGCGATCATCAGTTAGGAATTACTAAATGCTAGAACTATTTGAGAATTTAACAATGGCACTTTACGGCAACATGGGTATTGCTATTGTAGCCAGTTTTTTGTGGGGAATCTTAAGCATCCTTATTAGTCCCTGCCATTTGGCAAGCATCCCAATAGTTGTTGCATTTATAAATGAGCAAAAAAATATTTCCACAAAAAAAGCATTTTTAATTTCACTCAATTTTTCTTTGGGAATTTTAATTACGCTACTTATTGCTGGCATTGTTGCATCGCTTGTAGGGTTTATGTTTGGTGGATTTGATACAATATTACGTATAATTGTAAGCATATTGCTTTTATTGGTCGGGCTCTATTTTTTAGGTATTATATCTATGCCAGATCTTGCATCCGGTAAAGACCGCAGGATTAATAACAGGCCATATTTAAGTGGCTTGATCTTAGGTTTGGTTTTTGGTTTAGCGCTAGGACCTTGTGCTCTGGCTTTTATGGCTCCAATTCTTGGAATTGTGATATCTTCTATTGCAAATCAGTTCTGGTTTTGTATGGGATTGATAATAGCATTTGTTATTGGTCATTGTGGTGTACTGATATTAGCCGGCACTTTTACAGAAGTTGTTAAAAAATATTTGTCTTGGAATGTAGCATCTAGGGGAACACAAATATTAAGAAAAGTGTGTGGTGTACTGATTATTCTGGGTGCATTAATTACATTTATTAAAGCAATTTAAAAGGAGAGAAAATATGAATATTAAAGTATTGGGAAGTGGTTGTGTAAAATGTAAAAAATTATTTGCAAATGTAGAAATCGCACTTAAAGAATCACAAGTTGAAGCAACGCTAGAGAAGGTTGAAGATATCAACAAGATAATTGATTATGGGGTGATGATGACGCCAGGGTTAGTTATTAATGAAAAAGTAATTTCTGTTGGAAAAGTAGTAAGCCCAAAAGACATAATTAAGCTGATCTCTTAAGGAGATAAAATGAAAAAAACAACATTATTATTACTATTACTTATAGCTATTTCAGTTTATTGTTTTGCAGAAGAAACAGTGCAAGACACAACTAAAATTAAACCAAAGATCACGTTTTTGGAACTTGGCTCCACCACATGTATTCCTTGCAAACAAATGGAAAAAGTTTTAGAATCTGTAAGAGAAAAATATGGTGATCAGATCGATGTTATTTTTTATGATGTTAAAAATGAAAAAGAAATTACAAAAAAATATAAGATTAAAATGATACCAACTCAGGTATTTCTTGATGAAAACGGAAACGAAATACATAGGCATGTGGGGTTTTATCCGGAAGAAAAAATTGACGAATTTCTAAAAGAACAAGGACTGCAGATCCTTCCAACAAAACAACATGAGTGAGAAATTTAAATATTATCCATCAGATTTATGCGCGATAACTTTTTTTAAGCCTATCACAAAAACAGCACCCTTAGGCTTGTTATTCTCTGCGTAAATATAGCCACCATACCTATCTATGGTCTTCTTTACGATGTGCAATCCTATACCCGTATGACCGGTCTTCCCATAATAGAAACCTTCCTGAAATATTTTAAATTTTATCTTATCGGGAATACCAACACCATCATCTATAAATCGAATTTCACACATATCATTCTTTGATGTTACTTCTATATTTATATTTTTAGCTTTTCCATGCTTTATAGAATTTGTGATCAAATTTGTAAATACGGGAGAAATTGCTTCATCTGCAAATATTAAGCATTTTCCTTTTACCGT
>JABIME010000099.1 GCA_018654125.1 Candidatus Cloacimonadota bacterium | reverse complement strand
CGTCACATTTAAAAAAGAAAGAATTTCCAATGCAATTTTTAGAGCCGCTGTGGCAGTTGGCGGACGTGATAAACAAGCAGCTGATAAATTAGCAGATGAAGTGGTTAACATCCTTAACAAAAATTATTCTGATGAGAAAATCCCTTGTATAGAAAATATTCAAGATATTGTAGAAAAAGTTTTAATTAAAAATGGACATTCACAAGTTGCAAAAGCATATATTATTTATAGGAATAGCAATATTCAGGGTAGGAAGGAGAAGGTCACAAAAGCATCTTCCCCATCCGAAAATATTCCATGGCACAAGATCTGGAAGATCCTCGATTGGTCAGTAACTAATAACCTACAAACAATAAATGCATTGAACAAAAGAGTTGAAAATGGTGAATTTCCACATATAGTTCATGAATCTGAAACTGCTTATGCCGATGAAGTTGCAATGGCGGCAGAGCTGATTTCCAATAGAATTGATAAATTGAAAATGGTTCTGATTACAGGTCCTTCATCATCCGGGAAAACAACCACCACAATAAAACTTGAAGAACACCTTAATAAATTAGGCTACAAATTCAAAATGTTCGCGGTTGATAATTATTTTTATGATCTGGCAATGCATCCGATAGATGAATTTGGAGATTACGATTTTGAGACTCCTCAAGCACTAGATCTAGAATTGATTAATGAGCATATTAGCAAGCTCTGCAATGGTGAAGAAGTTATTCTGCCATTTTATGATTTTAAAACTGGAACCAGATTTTTAGATCGTACTCCAATGAAATTAGAAGAAAACGAAATTTTACTTATCGACAGTCTGCACGGACTTTATCCCGAAATGACCAAATCTATTGATGATGTTCATAAATTCAAATTATACCTTGAGCCAATGTTCCAGATCAAAGATAGTAATGGAAAATATCTGCGATGGACTGATTTCAGGTTAATTCGAAGAATGTTACGTGATTCTATTCATCGTGCTTATAATCCTACTCAAACTCTTGAGCACTGGCATTATGTTCGTTCCAGTGAGGTTCGTCATATTATTCCTTACCTTAATTCTGCTGATTACATTATTAATAGTGCAATGCCTTATGAGCTTCCAATTTATAAAGCAAGACTCGGTAAAGATTTTGAAAAATGGACAGAAGAATATAAAGATGACGAATTAAAAAAAGATGCATTTTTGCGTGCTTCACGCATTAATAATTTCATGCAACAAATTGTTGGGTTTAGTGACGAATCTGCAATTCCACAAGATTCTGTTATTAGAGAATTTATCGGAGGTAGTACTCATAAATATTAATTAAATTTGACATAACATTATATATTATACAAATATGAATTAAAATTCATTATGGAGGGGAAATGAAGAAAATAGTTATATTATTTGTTTTATTATTTTTATTTATATCTGTTTTATTCTCTTTTGAAGAATTGCTTCTCAATCGAGATGAAATTATTCAAATACCAGAGGAGTTTCGAAATAAAATTGAATGTGGATATTTGATTCGAAATATCAGCAGCAAAATGCAGCAACTTAATGATGGTGTAAGAAACGACAAAACTGAATTTGCACAGGTCATTCTTTATTTTACTGAATATCCTTCAACTGCTATAATTAGCAAACTTAAGGATAAAGGAGTTAAATGCTACCTTGATTCATGGGTTCCACCACTTAAGAATCATCCCAATGGATTTATTATTGCTTCAATACCAACTGAAAGTTTCATAGAGGTTCTTTCAACAGAAGCAATCGTTAGAGTTGCTAGTGCCGAAAAAAAACTATATGCTCAAAATAATAGTGGATATGCTGCGATAAATGCCAATGACGTTTGGACGGCTGGCTGGGATGGTACTGGTGTAGAGGTTGCTGTTCTCGATTCTGGGCTTGATTCATTTTATGATGGAACAGATATACCTTCCACGTATGATAGAAAAGATTATTCAGATTATCCTTCTCTTGATGACAATGTTGAAAATACACATGGCAGAACCGGTCATGGAACTCATGTTACTGGTTCTGTATTAGGAAGAGGAAGTTTATCATCATCAAATACAGGAAATGGAGGAGGAGCATATTCCGGTGTTGCTCCTGATGCTGATCTTTGTTTCCTTAAAATAGAAAGCGATGCTTCTGGTGGTGCTTCAAATGCTGCAATAAATGCTGCTTTAGATGCTGCAGTAAGCACTTATAACTCTAATGTTATTACGATGAGTTATGGTGGATGGAGTACGTATCATGATGGCTCCGATGATATGTGCCAAAAAGCTGATTGGTGTTATGACCAAGGTGTTCCCGTTTTTATGTCAGCTGGTAATGATGCTAACGATTATAGGCACTATTCCGCTACTGTCGCAGCAAACAGTACGACAGGATACATTCAAGTTACACATAATACATCAAACAGTTACATTGGGTTTAATTTGGTTTGGGATGATGGGTCTGGTAGAAACATCGATCTTGATATCGATTATTATGATTCAGGATATAGCTCTGTAACAGGATATGAATATTCATTTACTGAGAGCTCTCGTGGTACCGAGAGCAGGCAAACAGATACTAACGCTACTCAAACTGCAGGTACATACTATGTAAGGATTACAAACAACTCTAGTTCTTCTCAATTTTTCCACTTATATGAATTATATGGTGATGGAAGATCGGAATTTCCTAGCGGAATTGCTGATCCGTTTTACACTTGTGGAAGTCCAGCAGAAGCCGATAATGTTTTTGCTGTAGGATCATGGAATACAAGGGAAGATTGGACATGTAGTGATGGAAGTAATTATTGGTATGGTTTAGATGCTTTTCCTGAAGATGAAATTTCAAGTTTTTCAAATCGTGGACCACGAATTGATGGAGTTCAAAAACCTCAAATTACTGCTCCAGGGGCAATAATAATTTCCTTAAGAGATACAGATGTTTATTCATCATATAGTACGAGTTGGATAGATAATGATGGAGCAGGACTTGGAGGTTCACCATATAATGATGATAATTACTATATAATGCAAGGAACAAGTATGTCTTGTCCGATGGTTGCTGGAGCTGCAGCACTAATATTAGATAGATATCCAACAGTCTCTCCGCAAGATATTTATGATGCTCTAATGAATAACGCAGTAACCGATGTATACACGGGTGGAGTTCCAAATAGTACATGGGGATATGGCAAATTAGATATATTAGCTGCAATCAATGATGATTCTGCATTACCAGTCACCCTTTCATCTTTCACTGCTGCTTATATTAATGAATCACCGATTATTAATTGGGTTACACAAACAGAAACTGATAATGTTGGTTGGAATATTTATCGTTCACTTTCCAATGATATAGAGCAATCATTTACACTCAACTCCGAAACTATTTTAGGAAACGGCACAACCACTCAACCTTCATTCTATTCCTATACAGATGAATTTGATGTTTATGAAGGCTTTACTTACTGGTATTGGATAGAAAGTATTAGCGGTTCCGGTGAAACAGAAATTTTTGGACCTGCTATATTAACTATTCCAACTGAAGGAAATGACATTCAAGAGATCCCATTGGTAACTGAGTTGCGTCAGAATTTTCCAAATCCATTTAATCCAAGTACTCTCATCTCTTTTGACATAAAAGAAGATGAAAAGGGAGTACTTTCAATTTTCAATATTAAAGGGCAGTTAATTGTTACTGACGAGTTTGAAGAAGGCAGACATCAGTATCCTTGGGATGCACGTGATCAAGCTTCTGGAGTTTATCTCTACCAATTAAAGACTAACAATTATACTAAGATCATGAAAATGCTGTTGGTCAAATAGTTTAGAAATTTCGTATAAACAAAAAGCCTCCCGAGATCGGGAGGCTTTTTGTTATAAAGTTAACTTCTATTTTAGCAATAATTTCTCTGCTTTTTCAAGATCCTCGGGAGTGTCGATTCCAATACCTTTATAGGAAGTGAGAACCATCCTGATCTTATATCCATTTTCCAAAAGCCTGAGTTGTTCAAGTTTTTCAATTTTCTCCATTTTACTTTCCGGCAACTTCACAAATTCAAAAAGTGTTTTTCTGCGAAAAGCATAAACTCCAATATGTTTGTAATTAATAATTTGGGACTCGTAATTTGGGACTCGTGAAAAATTGATTGCATTAAAATTTTCATCACAAGTTACTTTTACAACATTTGGATTTTCTATATCTTTTGATAATTCATGCATCAAAGAAGCAACCTGAACAGATTGATAAGTAAATGCATCAATAAGTTTTTTTAGTGGCTTCTCTGTTATAAATGGTTCATCACCTTGTACATTAACAATAACATCTGCATCTTTACAGCAAGGAATTTTGCTGCAAACTTCAGCAACTCGATCTGTACCACTTTTATGTTTCTTGCTTGTTAAAGTTACTTTCCCACCAAACCCATCAACTGCTTCAAAGATCCGCTGATCATCCGTTCCTACAATAACTTCATCGAAAAGATTACTTTTTATTGCTTGTTTATAAACATGTTGAATGATATATTTATTCCCTAATTTAACCAATGGCTTACCAGGGAATCTTGTTGAATCAAATCTGGCTGGAATTATGGCAATTACCTTCATCTTTAACCTTTTATTTAACTATTTCTAGTTGATGACAAACCTTAAATAGTCTTAGATTATCCTTTAATTCTGTTGTGATGTAACTGGCTTTTATTTTCATGTGAGAGAGTTTTTCCGAAGTCTCTAAAGCTATTCTTTTTTCTGTTATCTCATCGGTATTAATTATTGCGGATTGAACCTCTTTCTCCAGATATTTAGCAATTTCATATCTTGCTTCTATAGCTGCATTTTTCCATGCTAAAACCAATGAAGATGAGCTAATGGTTTTATTACAAATAATTGTATTATTAGTAATTTCTAATTTATCATCCTCGAAATAATCTGGTATTCTTTGTATACTGGATCTTTTGAGAGTTGCATCTACTTCCATACCAGAAATTGAGAATAATCCAAGAAAATAACCCAATACTTCTACTGAGTCTACTAATTTAAGTGAATTATAAATTTCTTTAGTT
>JABIME010000098.1 GCA_018654125.1 Candidatus Cloacimonadota bacterium | reverse complement strand
CTCGCTCTCTAATAATTGAAGATTTCTCACCGGTAGGAATACTGCTGAGTTCATCATATTTTACTGCTGGAACTTCTATATGAATATCAATTCTATCTAGTAGTGGTCCAGAGATCCTAGATCGATATCTCTGAATATTTCCAATCGGGCAGGAGCATGTATGTCCTTCCACTTCACTTCCAAAATATCCACATGGGCAAGGGTTCATAGAGGCAACCATCATAAATTTTGCCGGGAATTCTAAACTTTGAGTTGCACGTGAAATTGTTACAAATTCATCTTCCAATGGCTGACGTAAAACCTCTAAAACTGATTTCTTAAATTCAGGAAGTTCATCTAGAAATAAAACTCCATTATGGGAAAGTGAAACCTCTCCGGGTTTAGGATAGCTTCCTCCTCCAATTAAAGCAACATCACTAATTGTATGATGCGGAGAACGAAATGGACGGCTGGTCACGATCCCTTTTTGCGCTCCTATAAAGCCTGCCACAGAATGAATTTTGGTTGTTTCTAAAGCTTCTTCTAAAGTGAATCCTGGTAATATTGTAGAAATTCTTCGAGCCAGCATAGTTTTACCAGATCCGGGAGGACCTAACATAAGCACATTGTGTCCACCTGCTGCCGCAACTTCCAAAGCGCGTTTTACATGATATTGTCCTTTAACATCAAACATATCAACCGGACTTTCATCCAGATGCGAGAACATTTCACTTTTATCTACTTTAAATGGTTCAATAATTATTTTATCTTCCAGAAAATTTACAACTTCATTTAAAGAGGAAGCAGGATACACATTCAATTCATCAATAATAGCTGCTTCTTTGGCATTTTCATAAGGAAGAATGAGTCCATCAAGTTTATCCTTCCAACAAGCAACAGCAACAGGTAACACACCATTAACAGGGCGTAAGCTACCATCTAAAGCAAGTTCACCAATAAAAGCATATCTCTCTAATTTACTAGTTTTCATCTGATTTAATGCAAAAACTAAAGCAAGTGAAGTTGGAAGATCAAGCGCAACTCCATCTTTTCTAATATCCGCAGGAGCAAGATTTACCGTATAGCAATGAGTTGGAAAACGAAAACCGGAATTCTTAATTGCAGCAGAAACGCGATCTTTACTTTCTTTAACTGAGTTCGATGGCAAACCGACAATTGAGAATTTTGATAATCCTCCTTTAATATCTGCTTCCACAGTAATCTGCTGTGCATCAATTCCCTGAATTGCATACGATTTTGTTTTTCCGTACATTATATGCTCCTTCTATATTTATTTTCCTAATTTTTCATCTGTCATTGCGAGGAGTGAAACGACGTGGTAATCATTTCTTTCTCTTCTCTCAGCAGAGATTGCTTCGTTTGTTATGCATGAAGAAATACTCGCAAGGACATACTCATTATTCTGTTCTATCCTTACGAAGATCCAGAAGAGCAAGCAGTCCGAAAATCTTCGTAAGGTTTCACTTCCCAACTACAACTGTAATTTTCTTTGAATACACTTTCTCACTTTCACGAGATGTAGCCTGCATCAACACAATATAAACACCAATGGGAAGATTCTTCCCACTATCATTTTTGCCATCCCAAATAATATTACCGGCAGAAGATTGCAAAACCTGATCCACCAGTCTTCTTATCATTCTTCCTTTCAGGTCAAAAATACGTAGCGTAACTGTACTCAAAACTTCCGGTAAAACATATGAAAATATTGTTCGCTCATCTCTGTAGGGTGAAAACGGATTTGGTGCAACACTCAATTTTACATTTGCAGGAAGCATCTGCACAAAAATGCTGTTTGCTCTTCCCGGAGTACTTCCATTTGTTGAAGGTCCCCAGTTCTGTGCATTAGATTGAATTTCAGGATTTACCCTCTCGATCGAAACTCCATCCAGATCATCATTCCAATCTGGCTCAAAGAAAAATTCTTCAATAATATTTTCACATTCATCCATTAATAATATTTGCTCTCCGTCATTGGAAAGTGAGGGCAGTCCTGTGAAAATTGTAATTCCATCTAGATCATACATAGCTCTTAGGGTATCGGCATCAGCATTTGAATTGGTGACCAAATAATAGGTTTCATCGCAATATGGAATTTTTAATGTGTCTTCATCAACTACCAAAATAACTTCGGAAAGATCTGGAATCTGTAAATTATTCGTGATCTCGATCCATTCCGGCTCTTCTACATCTGGGTCATACATGATCTCATTAACTACAAAAGGTAGAGATCCGCTATTGTAATAACCATAATCAATATTATTCGCAACATTCATATCTTCTTCTGAAAATATTTCATAAATATAGCTGAAATATCCATTTTGAGGGAGATCTGTTATAAATGAAAACATTAATGAGTCTTCTAAAATTATCTCTTCTGAATAAATATTTTCAGTTGGATATTCACCATTAATTATTAGATCGCAAGAAATGGTTGCATCGAAGATATCTTCTAAACCCACATTTTTTATTGTGACAAAATGCTCGATGGAGTTCCCATTAATTTGCATATTAGCAAATTCTAATTCTATATCAAATTGCTTTGGCATAACACTATTTG
>JABIME010000097.1 GCA_018654125.1 Candidatus Cloacimonadota bacterium | reverse complement strand
TATAATATTTTTTATTAGTTTAATGCTAAGAAATAAGCAGGACAGATAATAATAATCTGCCCTGCTTTTTAGTTTAGTCAACTGGACTAAACATGTCAGTTCCAACACCACATTCGGGACATACCCAATCTTCAGGCAGATCCTCGAACTTCACATTATCATTTTCTGCTGGATCATAAACCCAACCACATACGTCGCATACATATTTTTGCATTTTATTCTCCTTGATTAAATATTACTTAAAGTATCTATTCAATAAACCTAAAAAGGCTTTGCCGTGACGTGCCTCATCTTTACACATTTCATGAACAGTATCATGAACTGCATCATAACCAAGCTGCTTAGCAAGTGTAGCTAGGTCTTTCTTACCCTGTGTTGCACCATATTCAGCTTCAACTCTCATTTCAAGGTTTTTCTTTGTATCTGCTGTAACCACTTCACCTAAAAGTTCAGCAAATTTAGAAGCATGTTCAGCTTCTTCCCAAGCTATTCTTTTATAAGCTTCAGCTACTTCTGGATATCCTTCACGATCTGCCTGACGGCTCATCGCCAGATACATTCCAACTTCTGTACATTCACCTGCAAAATTAAGTTTTAAACCTTCCACAACTCTCTCATCTAAATCTTTAGCAACACCAATCACGTGTTCATCTGCCCAAACCAATTCTCCTTCCTGCAAATTAAATTTTTCTGCTGGAGCTCCACATGTTGGACATTTTTCAGGTGGATTTTCACCTTCGTGAACATAACCACATACTGTACAAATCCATTTCTTTTTCATTTTTTCTTCTCCTATTTTCTTTGGTTTTCTAGTAATTTTTCTTATGCACTTCAAAATATGCCTGTGGATGCTTGCATACAGGACACACTTTTGGTGCTTCAATTCCTTCATGAATATGACCACACTTTAAACACTTCCAATATACTTTTCCATCTTTTATAAAGACCGATCCATCTTCAATATTGGCTAATAGTTTTTTGTAGCGCTCTTCATGTTCCTTTTCTATATTAGCAATTCCTTCGAACATTTTAGCGATTTCATTGAATCCTTCTTCTCTAGCATCTTTTGCCATGTTTGGATACATCTCTGTCCACTCATAATTTTCCCCACCGGCAGCAGCTTTTAAATTTTTAATTGTGTCTCCAATCTCACCAAGAGCCTTGAAGTGAAGCTTGGCATGCTCCATCTCATTATCTGCAGTCTCTAAAAACAATTTAGCAATCTGTTCATAGCCTTCTTTTTTAGCTACTTTTGCAAAATATGTATATTTATTTCGGGCTTGTGATTCACCAGCAAAAGCATCCCAAAGATTTTTCTCTGTTTTAGTTCCTTTTAAATCCATTTTTAATTCCCCCATTTTATGCTATTCTTAACTTTTCCACAATCCGTGTAAGTTACACCATTCACGAACTTCGATAACATCTTCTTTCTTAATAGGGAAGAACGCTTCCGGTGCATCATCAGGTTTTAGTTCCTTGCGAAATATTCTGCATCCAGTTTGAACTTCAATAAACTTGATGTAATGATTTTCCAACATTGGATGAGCAGTATTCTGGCCAACTTTAACCAAAACTCCACCATCTTTTTCTTCCAAATAAGGAACATGTTTTTCTGTGGAAGCATCTTCTGTTTGTGCTTCCAATTTAACCATTGGGATTCCACAGCAAACTAATGCTGGAGCTCCCTCATTTACAATTTCTACAACATTACCACATTTTTCGCAGTAATACAATTCTCTTAATTGTGTCATAATTCCCTCCAAGATAATTATTTTACGGGTGGAGTAAAAGTGCGAATACTTAATTCTTTATCAAGCATCAACAATCCCATTCCATCACCATTTATCAACTTCAATTTATTTAAAATTGAATCCATTGTTGCTTCTTCTTCAACCTGTTCATCTACAAACCAGTTCAAGAAACTTTTTGCAGCATGATCTTTTACTTCAATTGCAACATCCATAAGATCATTGATACATTTTGAAACAAATTTTTCATGCTCATAAGCTAACTTAAAAACTTCTAGTGCAGATTTATATTCTGTTACAGGCTCATCTATAGCTTTTAGTATAACTCTTCCACCTTTCTCATTTAGGAAGCTATACATTTTCATTGAGTGAAAACGTTCCTCTTCTACCTGAACAAGAAAGAAATTCTCGAATCCATTTAATCCAATTGAATTGAAATATGAAGCCATTGAAAGATAATAATATTCTGAGTACATTTCCTTATTTATCTGGTCATTTATTGCATCTTGTAATTTTTGTGAAATCATGTTTTCTCCTTAATTATGTGAAATACTTGTCCATGGCATTAGCAAACATTCTTCCTGATTATAAAAGCTATAATCACCCTCACCATTGATCGTAAATGTTTTTATTGTATTTCCATTTAGATATTCTTTTGCCTTTTTTAAAGTCTTTCCAGTTCTAGAAACATCATCCACTAAAAGGATCTTTTTATTTTTTATTGGAAAATCTTTCTCTTCCAATAAAACTGCGTCATCGTATTTTGGCTTGTGGCTTGGATCTCGATAGTTTATTTTAATGATCTTCATTGGAATATTCAACTTCTTTTGTATAAAAGCAGCAGGAATGATTCCACCGTTACCAATAGCAACTATAAAATCAAAATCCTCAAACTGGATCTCGTTTAAAAGATGAATATATTTATCCCAAATTACAGAATTCATTCTACCCACTCTTTGATCTTTGGGTATGAGAATTTTGCAATAACAGCCCAGAAGATATTACTTACTAACAATGCAATAACAATTTTTGTAACTAATGCACTCGGCATTTTAACAAGATAAACATTGGTGATCCACAAAAATGGTAATTGAATTAAATATGCAACAATTACAGCTAGAGTAATATTAAATCCCTTTCTAAACAGAATTCCTGTAAATGTTCCAAGAATTATATTACCAATAATAATGTAAGGATTTCCTAACATCATTGCTGTATAAGTGCTACCCAATCCACCGGAAATCATGCCACCAACCGGACCATAAACTGCAGCTGAAACAAAGATCACTATTTGGAAGAGATGAATCTTAAATCCCCAAATTGTAGGGAGATTAATTGCTCCAATTAGGTTTGGTAATATTCCAAGAACAAGCAACATAAGTAATGATTTTCTATTAATATCGATATCGAAAGTTTTTGCTAAAGTCATTTTTTACTCCTATTTTATTTGATCTATTAATTGTTTTTCTTTTTCGTTTAATGTTTCTTGATCTGGAACATATTGTAATTTAATCTGATCCAGCATTTCAAATCCACAAGATTCAAGTTCTTTTTCTATTGTACCCACACTTTGTCCGCCCCAGCCGTAGGAACCAAAAGCCAATCCAACTCTTCCTTTAGGTGCAAGCCCCTTCAAATATGTTAAGAAAGAGGCAACTGTAGGTAAAATATTATTATTCAAAGTTGGAGAACCAATGCAAATATATTTTGCAGTTAAGATCTCGGTCATAATATCAGAAATATGTGTGTACTGCAGGTTGATCAATCGAGTTTGATAATTTTTTGCTTCGAAAGATGCTTGTATAGAGTGAGCTATTTTCTCTGTAGATTTCCACATTGTATCATAAATTATAAGCGCTTTCTTATCAATTTTATTTGCTGACCATTCTTTGTATTTCTCTAAGATTTCGGGGATATATTTACGAATGATAAGACCATGACTTGGGCAGATCGTATCTATATCTAAACCTCCAACAATCTCCAGAGCTTTCTGTACCTGACGACCGTAAGGAAGAACAATATTTGCATAATATTTAGCAGCTTCATGCATCATAATATGAAATGGAAATTCGTCATCAAAACGTTCTGACGAAGCAAGGTGTTGCCCAAAAGCATCGTTAGAAAATAATAGCTTTTCCTCGGGGCAATAAGTAACCATGTTATCTGGCCAGTGAACCATTGGAGTTTGTACAAAATGTAGTTTTCGTTCTCCTAAATTAAGAATATCTCCAGATCTTACTTCCATATAATCCCATGATTTATGAAAGTGCATCTGAATTCCCTCTATCCCTTTTGGAGAAGCCACAACCTTTGCATTGCTGCATTTTTCCATAATAATTGGAAGTGAACCTGTATGGTCCATCTCAATATGATTCTGAACAATGTAATCAATTTTTGATGGGTCAATAATCTGTGAAATTCTTTTAATCAGTTCATCTGCTAAATGATATTTCACATTATCAATTAGTGTAACCTTTTCATCAATAATCAAATAGGAGTTATAAGTTGATCCTCGTTGAGTTAGATATCCATGAAAATTTCTTAGATCCCAATCAATTCCTCCAACCCAGTAAATTCCTTTTTTGATTTCAACTGCTTTCATTCTTCTTCCCCGATTCAGTATCCTATGCTATCACCAAATCTGCTTTATTTTATTTTTATATTAACTAATTTTAGGAAATTCCGGCATCCCATTATATCTAACAACGTTTTCTGACTTTCCGTAGAAATAGAAGCTGAAATTCATATGATCTCTTTCATCTAAGCCAATACGTCTGAAAAAATCTCCCCAAGTTTTGTATTCACCGTATTCTTTCAAGTTTGTAGTTTTTACATCTTGCTTATCCCATTCAGGATGATCTTCAACAAATTTTGCATATACGTGCTCAGCGTGATCTTCAAATTCTGCATTAAATAAAAATGCTCTTGAAATATTGAAGAATGCTAGAGTTCTTGAAAAAAAGATATATGAACAAACCATTAGAAAAGGAATCGGTTGTTTTAAATACCAAGCATTATTAAGATTATCTTCTTTCATTTTTTCGTTAACGATTAATAAATGCCAATATTCATTATCCTGTGCTTCTCTTCCCCACTCCATAATTTTAACAGCTCTATTTACAAGTTCATTTTTATTATAAAACCGTGTCAATCTAGAATATTGCCTAATCTCCCAAGATCTATACGGAATGCTCGCTAAAGTTTCGATTAGTTTAACTTTAGATAGAGTTATTTTTTTTCCTGTTACAACATCCATCAAGTTAAAGAATATTTTAGCAGCTAATGAATATTTATATCTTGGTCTTTCTAAAGTAGCTTGCTGCTCTTTTTTTAGATCTATTATTGATTTACTATTTTCCATTTAATCTCCTAAATTTGGCAATTATTACAAAAGTATGTACTTCTGCCAGCCTGTTGTATTTTGCTAATTTCTTTACCACATTCGCATGTTTTTTTCCCATATACTTTCAAGAAGTTTTGATATTCTCCGGTTTTATCTTCTACACTTCTATAATCTGATATTGTTGTTCCATTGTGCTTTAGTGCATCTTTTAAAACACTCTTGGTTTCTAACACGATCTTTTTTAAACTCACCATTTTAATTTTGTTAGCAGAAATAACAGGATGGATCTTTGCTCTGAATAGGATCTCTGCAACATATATATTCCCAAGTCCAGCTATAACCGATTGATCAAGTAGAACATTCTTAATAGGAGCTTTTCTATTACTTAGTTTATTTAATAAATGTTCTGCGTTAAATTCATCTGATAAGGGTTCGACACCTAAGTTTTGCAATGCTGGTACATCATCATCTTTCTTCATAATTTCAATCTTTCCAAATGTGCGAACATCATCAAATATCAGTTTGGTTCTATCTGAAAATATAATCTCTGCTCTTGAGTATGAAGAAGTCTTACCCAAATCATTCTCAAATATTATTTTTCCTGTCATTCTAAGATGAATTATAAGTTTAAAGTGTAAGGTAGTTTGTAATATTATATATTTACCTCTTCTAGAGATAGATTCAACTTTTCCCAAACTTGTAACAGGGAATTGCCATAATACTGTACCCGAACGCAACTCAATAATCTCTTGAATTTCCTTTTCAAGAACTTTTTTGTTTAGTCCGTTTATAATTGTTTGCACTTCAGGTAATTCGGGCATAATTCTAGCCTTTGGTCTCATCTAAACATTCTTTACAAACACCTCTTAGATTTACATGGTGTTCATTAACTTTATGCCCATCGATCATATTTTCATCATACCTGTCATAAGCTTTATCTAAATCATAAATATTATTACATTTAGTACATTTGAAGTGAATATGCGGTTCAGTATTATATTCATAACGGACTTCATTTTCAAATAGAGAAAGTGCAACCAGAATTCCTTTTTCAGCAAAAGTTTTTAATGTATTGTAAACGGTAGTTTTAGATAAAGTTGGCATTTCATCAGCTAGTGCTTGATATATCATATCTGCTGTGGGATGTGTTTTATAGCTTTTGAGATATTCTAATATCTTAATCCGCTGCATTGATGGCGCAATATCATTCTCTTTCAAAATATCGATAATGCTATTCATTTTTACTCCTTTGTTACAATTCCTTAATTGTAACGATTACAAATTTGGAATTATGACATTTTCTAGTCAAGAATAAAATTCCTTTTTATTTAAATGCAACTATCTTGAAGTTTTTGTAGTTTTTGGTTTGGTTTGTCTAAAATGTATTTAATTAAATATAATAGATGTTTTTTATATTCGTTATTCTTAAAATTCTCTAAATTCTTTTTGGCTTTTTCGCAGTAGATCTTTGCTTGCAAAAGTATGTTTACATCAAAATTTTCAGGTTGCTCATCATCCATAAAGTCATCAGTTAATTGATATGCAATTCCAAAATTAGTTCCAAACTCACCTAATGTTGATATCACATCTTCATCTGCATTGGCAATTATAGCACCACTTTTGCAGCACGCACTCATTAGTTCTGCTGTTTTTGCATCAAGATATGCTATGTACTCATTATAATTCGCAAAGGGTGATATTATCTCTTTGATCTCGCTTTGGCACATCTTTTCTACACACTCAGATAAGATACCAGAAAGTAGTGGAATTTTAAGTTCATTCATAATTAAAAAAGCGTGTGAATAAATAAGGTCGCCTGCCAGAACCGCAATTCTATTATTGAATTTGTGATTCATAGTTACCTGACCTCTACGGTGAGAAGATTCATCAACAATGTCATCGTGGATCAGGGAAGAATTGTGAATTAGTTCAAGTGCTGCAGCAAGTTTAATTTCATTATCATTTGTTGTATTATTGGAAGTTTCTGACCTAACAAGACCGGAAGTAAGTAGAACCAAAATTGGACGTAATCTTTTACCACGTATATCAAAAAAATAATTGAATACATTATGAAGATCAATTTTATTATCAGTTACAGAAAGCAGTCTTTTCTTGAGTTCTATTTCCAATGAAGAAAGTTCTTTTTGTAGGAATGTAAAAATGTTTTCTAACCAAACATTTGCATCACTTCTCATATTAGTTTATCCAATACAAAACCCAAGCTTAGAAGAATCCCAAAAACTAGATGCAAGCCAATTGTTGATGCATTTGCAGGTTGAAGTTCTTTGATCTTATCATAATTAACACGAGCTACATTAATTGCTTTAATACATAATGGCAAAGTTAGCAAGATCACGGCTGTGTATACTGGCAGTAAGCCTAATATTATTCCAACAATAACCCATACATAATTAAAGACAAGAAAGACATAATAAAGTTTTATTGCTTTTGTTTTACCTAATACAACAACTATTGTCCTCTTGCCTATTTTTTTGTCTGCTTCATGATCTTGAAATTCATTGATATATAATATGAGTCCGACTAAAAGTCCAACAGGGACTGAAGCAAACAACGGTTGAATTGTATGTGCTTGTGCAATTACATAATAAGATCCATAAACTACAAGTGGCCCGCAAGCAATAAAAGTAATTAACTCACCAAGTGCAGTATATCCAAGTTTCAAAGGTTTTGCAGTATAGAAATATCCAATAAAAAAACCTGCAATTCCAATATATAAGATCACGTTCCCACTTGTTACAGCATTCAAATAAAAGCCAATGATCGCTGCAAAAATAAAAGTTCCTAAACCTACTATTAACATAGTTTTTGGCAAGATCTCATTATCTTGAATAACGCGAGATCCACCACTAAAAGGCGTGTGATTTACATTTGTTTCATCTAAGTTTGATTTGTGATCAAAATAATCATTAACTAAGTTTGTTCCTGCATGAATTAAGATAACGCCAATTGTTGTCAGCACAAAATTCAGGAGATGAAATTGCTCTGTAATATTCCATGCTATAATTCCACCTAAGATCACCGAAATCACAGAAGCTGTAAAAAAAGGTGCTCTAACTGCTTTTGCCCATAATTTTATATTATTCAATTCTTCCTCTTATATCAAAATTCATCATAACGGATCATCTCTTTTTCTACTCCAAGATTTGTAAGCATTTTATCTATTGCTGTCATCATAACTCCAGGACCACAAAGGTAATACTCAATTTCTTCTGGTTCTTCATGATCTTTCAGATAATGATCAAATACAGCTTGATGAATGAATCCTGTCATTCCACCCCATTTATCTCCCGGAAGTGCTTCGGAGAGTGCAATATTAAAAGTGAAATTTGGAAATTCTTTTTCGATCGCACGAAAATCTTCTTCGTAGAATATCTCTCTACAGCTGCGTGCTCCATACCAGAAAGTAACTTTACGTTTTGTTTTAAGTGTATGGAATAAATGCATGATATGTGAACGCATAGGAGCCATTCCAGCTCCGCCACCAATATACATCATTTCACTTTCAGATTCATTAATGAAGAATTCACCATAAGGACCAGAAACTGTAACCTTGTCTCCAGCTTTCTTACTAAAAATAAATGATGATGAAATTCCAGAAGGCACTTTTTTAAACCTGTCCTTTTTACGATCCCAGGGTGGAGTTGCTATACGAACATTCAGCATTACAATATCACCCTCAGCAGGATAATTTGCCATTGAGTAAGCACGAATAACTTTTTCACTATTTTTTGTAATTAAATCAAAAGCTTTAATTTTATCCCAGTCATCACGATAAATATCTTCAACATCATAATCTTTACCAGAATTCAAATGATATTTTGGAATTTCAATCTGGATATAACCACCTGGTTTGAAATCTAATTCTTCACCATCTGGAAGCTTGACAATGAATTCTTTTATGAAAGTAGCAACATTATCATTAGAGACAACTTCGCATTCCCATTTTTTGGTAGAGAATACTTCATCGGGAACTTTAATTTCCATATCTTCCCGAACTTTCACCTGACAGGCAAGACGCCAATGATCTTTAGCCTTCTTCCTATTTATAAAACCTTCTTCTGTAGGAAGCAGATCTCCCCCACCGGAAGTTACCTGACATGTGCAATAACCGCAGGTTCCACCACCACCACATGCAGAAGGAATGAGAATTTCATTTTCAGTAAGCGTGCTTAATAGAGTTCCACCAGTTTCAACATTCAAAGCATTTTCTTTGTCATCATTTATAACTAGTTTTACATTCCCATGTTTAACTAGAAATTTTTCAGAAATAACTATAGTAATAGTTAGAGCGATAATAATCGCAACAATCATTGCAATTCCGCTGATTATTATTAACATTTATTCTCCGATTATTAATGCTTGCAAACGGAACAACCACCGTTACAAGTAACTTTTCTTTTTATATTTTTCTTCATGATAAAAGCAAATCCCATGATTCCTATGAAAAGTGCAAATACAACCATCCCAGCAATTATTGCAAACATATCATCAAACCTAAATATCTATGCCCGAGAAGGTCATAAATGCCATTGCGATAAGGCCGGTTAGTAGCATCGTAATTCCAAGTCCGCGTAATGGTTTTGGAATGTTTGAGTACTTTAGTTTCTCTCGGATAGCAGCCATTGAGATAATTGCTAGCATCCAACCAACTCCCGATGAAATTCCAAAAACTGTAGATTGTCCCAAAGTATATTTCCGTTCTATCATAAATAAAGATACACCAAGAATTGCACAATTCACTGTAATTAGCGGCAAGAATATTCCTAAAGCCACATACAGTTTCATGGAGATCTTCTCAATTGCCATTTCGGCAATCTGAACCATCGCTGCTATCGTTGCAATAAAAGCTATGTAATTCAAAAAACTCAAGTCAACGGTATTGAACTTCGGACTTAACCATGAGAGTGCTCCGGCTTTGAGCAGATATTCGTGAACGATCCAGTTCACAGGTGTTGTGATCGCCATTACAAAGATCACTGCAAATCCCAAACCGATTGCCGTATTTACTTTCTTGGAAACCGCCAGATATGAGCACATTCCCAAAAAATATGCCAGTAGAATATTCTCTACAAAAACCGATTTTATACCTAAACTAAACATTTCCATCATAATTTATTTTCCCTTTTAATTAACATCATTTCTTCAGATGAATCAAAACTCATTATTCTTCCTCATAATGTCCGGTAACTGCTCGCTGAAGCCAAACAATTAAACCCAGTAAGAAAAAAGCTCCCGGAGCCAAAACCATCAATCCATTATTTACATATCCAACATCATATAGGGATTGTGGAATTACTTGGAATCCAAGCAGTGTTCCCGCACCGAAAATCTCTCTGGTTGCACCAACTGCCACCAATATCAATGAATATCCAATTCCATTTCCAAAACCATCTAATATCGAAAGAACTGGTTTATTTGTGAGAGCAAAACCTTCTAAACGTCCAAGAACAATACAGTTGGTAATTATCAGTCCCACAAAAACTGAGAGCTGTTTGGAAACATCAAAAAGATATGCTCGTAAGATTTGATCAACCAAAATTACCATCGTAGCTATTACTGTCATCTCCACAATGATTCTAATATTTTTTGGAATAAACGAACGAATCAGAGAAACAACCAGATTTGAAAGTGCAATAATAATTGTTACTGCAATACCCATAACTAAAGATGGTTTTAATTGGGTCGTAACCGCTAATGCAGAACATATTCCTAAGATTTGAATAGTAACAGGATTATTGTGAACGATCGGTTCGAAAAAAGTTTTCTTATTTGACATCAGTCACAACCTCCTCAATTACATTTTCATTTCGAATTTTTCTAAAATATTTTTCGTACTTCAAAAGGTCTTTCAGTAGAAGGTCCATCACGCCTTCACAAGTTTTTGTAGCTCCGGAAATCCCGGCAATTTCATGTTTTATGTTTGGTGAATCTGATGCGGGTTCCAATTTTAAGATTTTTATTGAAACAAGAT
>JABIME010000096.1 GCA_018654125.1 Candidatus Cloacimonadota bacterium | reverse complement strand
TTCCACAGAAAATAAGATTGCTTTTGCTCGTCAAAGCTATAATGATCAAGTGTTATTCTTCAATAACAAAATCCAAATGTTTCCATCAAATGTAATAGCTGGAATGTACAATTTTAAAGAAAATGAATTCTTCGAAATCGAGAATGAAGTAGAGAGAGCTGTTCCAAAGGTGGATTTCTCTTAGAAGAATGTGGGAATTAATTCAAGCTAATAAACGTAAATCTTTATTCCTTTTTTTCATAATGTGAATTTGTCTGCTTGTTTTAGGTTTTTTCATTGGCGGAGCCTATGCTGGTGAAGACGGTGGATTCATCGGATTATTTATTGCCTTTGGAATTTGGATTTTGATGTCTATGCTCAGTTATTTTAAGGGTGAATCAATAATTCTGATGATGAGCAAAGCAAAAAAAATTTCTTATAATGTTCACCCTAAACTTTTTAATGTTGTAGAAGAGATGAAGCTTGCTGCAAACCTTCCGACAATGCCTGATATCTATATTATCCCAGAAGAAGCACCAAATGCTTTTGCTGTTGGAAAGAAACCGGAGAATTGTGCGATCGCTGTCACAGCTGGACTTCTCGAACGATTAAATAGAGATGAGCTCCAAGGTGTTATTGCTCATGAGATGTCACATATTCTAAACAGAGATGTTCTGTTCATGACTTTTTCTGGTGTTCTACTCGGAAGTATCGTTTTCCTTTCTCATGCTTTTCTGCGAAGTATGTGGTATGGTGGTGGTAGAAACAGATTTAAAAGCAAAAGCTCTAAAGGAAGTGGTCAGATTCAAATGATCTTGATAGTTGCGGCAATTGTAATGGCTATTCTCGCTCCCTTAATGGCACGTTTATTATACTTTGCAATTTCCAGAAAACGTGAATATCTTGCAGATGCTTCTGCTGTAAGGCTTACAAGATATCCCGAAGGTTTGGCTTCTGCTCTAGAAAAAATTTCTTTAAGTAGTTTTGAAATGAAAACTGCCAGTAAAGCCACTGCTGCTCTGTATATTGCTAATCCACTAAAACCAAAAGGAATGAGATTATCTAATATATCAAGTACTCATCCACCCATGGATGAAAGGATCAAAATTCTCCGGAAGATTTCTCATGGTGCAAATTTTATAGATTATCAGAATGCTTTTACTTCTATTAAAGGAAAGCAGAATATTATTCCAACATCTGGTATTCGTGACAAAAAGAAGATCAATATTCGAACTTCTAATATTGCAAATTCTACCTCTTCTCAGGTTAAATCCACTATTAAAAGTACTCGCGATCTTGGTGATCTAATGAGAGCAGTAAATGATTATATGTTCCTAGCCTGTACTTGTGGTTTAAAAATGAAGCTTCCACCAAATTTTAAAAAAGATAAATTCAATTGTCCGCGGTGTGGAAGAGAAAATCATGTTCCAATTGCTGAATTAGCTGCAATATCCGGCATGATTGTAGGAAATGAGAAAGCTGACGAGATTAAAATGAAGAGTAAAACAGCAAATAACACATTTAACTATAACCGAATCGGTAAAGGGTGGGAAACATTTAGCTGCCCTTGTGGGAGCCCCAAACAACTCTCACCCGCATTTAACAAACCTTCTTTTGTATGTAATAAATGCGGAAGAAGAATTGAAATAAAATAATTATTATTTATAATCTAATTTATTTTTATCTCCATAATTTTTATCAATTTGATAACATTAACCCATCATTTTTATCAATTATATTACTTTTTATTCTCTTAAAATCACATACATAGTTGTTAATCTACTATTTTATACCATTTTAACGTATCTCTTTTTTATTGGTACACTACTTGCATTTATGAAAAGCAAAATAGATGTGAAAATTTAAATTAATGATTTTAATAGATCGAAAAAAAATAAAATGGAGGGAATCATGAAAAAGATCTTATTAGTAGTAGTAGTAGTTTTGTTCCTTAGTTCAATTAACTTGTTTGCACAAGTTGTAGAGGAAGTATATGTTGAGCAAATCGAATTAGAAGTAGAAGAGGCTTTGTTGGAAGTTGAGGAAGCGCTTGATGAAATGAACATCAACATTCTTGTGGGTAGAACAACAGAAGATGCACCTAAAATGGGTATATTCCTATCTGACATGGATTTTGAAGATGCTTACAAAATGCATTATCCATATTGTTATGGTGTTTATGTAACTGGTGTAACCCATGACGGGCCTGCTCAAAAAGCTGGTATCACAAAGGGTGACATCATAATGGAATTCGATGGTAGACAAGCAAAATTCGAAAGTAATCTTATTAAATTAATAAGAGGTAAAAACATTGGTGATGTGGTTAAGGTAAAGATCTATAGAGATGAAGAGATCTTTGTTGCTGACCTTACAATGGCTACACTAGAATCGAAAGATACCGATGTGATCATAACTAAAAATGGACTCAAAAAGAAGAAGAAATTGTCTGTTGGTTATGGTGGCGGTGGATGGCTTCCGGTATGGTTTGTAGATGATAATGAATTTGAAGATATCAATCACGTTTTAGAAGCTTATGGGTTTAGTGGCTTAAATGAAGAAGGGATTCTCATGCAAGGTGGCGGTGGTAACGGCAATATGGGAAAAGGCTGGTTCATCGGTGGTATGGGTGCTGGCTACTCAATCGATAAGAAAAAAGGTTATACAACAGAAGAAGGAACATCTGTTACTAGAAGAATGCTTTATTCAAACGCTTATGGTGGTGTTACACTTGATAAACGCTTTGCAATCACAAAAAGTATGGTAGCTTCTTTAGGATTCATGCTCGGTTGGGGTGGACACAATAT
>JABIME010000006.1 GCA_018654125.1 Candidatus Cloacimonadota bacterium | reverse complement strand
GATATTTACAAACGCTATACAAAACAGTACTATGATATTATTGATATCGAAAATGCGACTATAAAAAAGATCAGTGATGAACTCTGGATAGATGCAACTGATGTATATGCTTATGCTAAGAAATGTTTTGACTATGTTAATGACAATCTCACGTTTAAAAGTACATCCGGATACGGAAAAACAACGTTGGAAATTTTAAAAAACGAGGGTGGAGATTGTGGAGGTCTATCAACTGTTTTATTGTCCCTATTAAGATGTAAGAATATTCCCGCACGCCATGTTTTTGCCTATCGTCATGCATGGGGGGAGTTTTATTTAGAGAATTATGGATGGATTCCTGTTGATCCAACTTTTAAAACATTTGGTAGTGTTGTGGAAGGTTATGGTTTGATAAGATCACATGAAATTGTGTATAATATTGAAGTACTAAATAACAACAAAACCGGTCGAGGTAGGGTGGATATTCTGTCAAAAACACATTTGTTTTACCCTAGTCACGATCCATACATTTGTGATTTAGAAGTTGAGCAAAAACCTATTGTTAATCGAAAAATTTAAAGGAAGATTGAAAAATGAAAAAACTATTATTGTTAATGCTTGCAATACTAAGCTTTGTAAGTTGTACTCAAACAGAAAAGAATTTTATAGAAACAAAAGATGCCTATTTTGGGCTTACACCACCCGGGCTAATTCCTGAAGTTTTTGCTCCCGGTATTGTATCAGATTCCACTTGGGCAGAACACTGCCAGGTTGCTATTTCTCCCCAAGGAGATGAGATTTACTGGTCAGCCTGGACCGGAAAGTACAAATCAGAAGATGGATCCAAAAATACTGAACAGATATTTTATTCTAAATTTGAAAATGGTATCTGGTCTAAGCCCCAGTTGGCCGCGTTCATAAAAAATAATCCGCACGGACTCAATGGCGGACCTGTATTCTCCCCAGATGGAAATAAATTATTCTTTTACCAGGTTAGAAGTCCCTGGGTTTCATCCGACATGAACACCTATTACATTGAAAAGATAGATGGCAAATGGAGTGATAAACCAGTAGATGTTGGACAACCATATAATACCGAAGATAAGGATTATAACCCAATATTCTCCAACAAAGGAATTGTCTATAAGAACCTTTTCGGCAAGATTTCTAAATACACATATAATAATAATAATTTCACTTTTGCAGATAGTGTTATCATACATAAGGAATTTCGTCCGGTATGGAATTTCTATATGTCTCCAAAGGAAGAATATGTAATTTTTGCAGCGATGCATGAGGGTGGATTTGGTGATGTTGATTTGTATATTAGTTTTAAAACTGACGATGATAAATGGGGGTATCCAATCAATATGGGAGATAAAGTTAATACCGATTTGAGAGAGCGCTTTCCTACAGTCTCTCCTGATGGGAAATACATGTTCTTTATGAGACATACACCAGGACAGGATTTCTTCTGGGTTTCTACTGATATAATTAGAAAGTTACGAAAACCTGAAAGTTTAAAATAATATAAGAGAAATGTAAATATGAGTATGAAAACATTAGTATTAGGTGCCAGTGGCGTTACAGGAAAGCAGTTGGTAGAGCAGCTGCTAAAGATGGGGCAAGACGTAAAAGTGGTTATCCGTCCCACCAGTGAAGTAGCTGATAAATGGCAGACTAATAAGAAAGTAACTGTGATTAAAGCTTCAATTTCTGAGCTTACTTTAGAGGAAATCCAGAGCTTTTTGATTGATTGTAATTCAGTTGCCTCTTGCCTGGGTCATAACCTTACCTTTAAAGGCATGTTCGGCAATCCCAGAAAACTGGTGACTGACTCGGTTAGATTGTTATGTGAAGCTATCGAAACAGGTTCTTCCCAAAAACCGGTTAAATTTGTTTTGATGAATACTACAGCTGTGCGTAACAAAGATCTTGCTGAGCTAACATCGTTGGGGCAAAAAATCGTGTTTAGCTTAATCCATCTGCTTCTTCCACCTCACCGTGATAATGAAGCTGCTGCAGATTATTTAAGATTGAGAATCGGACAGAATAATAAATTCATTGAATGGGTGTCTATTCGACCAGACACTTTAATAAATGAAGATATCGTAACAGAATATCAGATATACCGTTCACCCATAAGGAGCGCTGTATTTGACCCAGGTAGAACAAGTAGAATAAATGTAGGTAATTTCATGGCCAGGCTTCTAATGGAACCAGATTTATGGAAGAAGTGGCAAGGTCAAATGCCGGTGATCTACAATAATGAAGATTAGTTAGGTTTCTACTTAAATGTTTATGTAATTAAAACAAAAAACGAAAGGAATTAAAATGAAAAGAACGCTATTTTTAGTATTAGTAGGATTATTCTATTTTAGCTTTGCACAATTACAAGCTCAAACAAACAAGGATATATCAATAGGAAAAAGAATTTCCTTTGATTCGGAAGTTTATGGTAATGAAAGAGAACTAATGATTAGTTTACCCGATGTGTATGATACGTTAAAAACATATCCTGTGCTTTATGTACTTTATCCTCAATTCTCTTTTGAACGCGTATATTCTGCTGCCAGAGATTTGGGCGGGAGTAACGGAATTCCGGAAATGATTATTGTAGGAATTTGTGATGATGGAAGTAGAGGAGAAGTTTTCCCTTTTAAAATTACCAGAAATCCTGAAAATAAAGCTGTGGGTAAAAAATTCCTGAAATCTATAAAGAAAGAAATAATTCCTTATATAGAGAAAGAATATAAAACAGATTCTCAAAGAATTGTTGCTGGATTTTCTAATACTGGAATGTTTGCAACCTATATTCTAAATACTGATCCTGATCTGTTTTCATCCTACATATTGAGTAGCCCAATGCTGGGTTATGAAAATAATTATGTCTTAAATCAAACTACTGAATTATTTAAGGCCATAGAAAATCTTAACAAAAAAGTATATATTGTTTATGGTGAAAAGGATTATAATTCTGTGATTACGACTATGCCTTCACTACGAAAACTTTTAGAAAACAACGCACCAAAAGGCCTAAAGTGGAAAATGGAAGAATTAGAAGGCGAAGGACATGTTCCATATACTGATGTCTACAGAGGAATTGAATTTATATTTGAAGATGTAGAAGAGATACAACAACCACAGACAATATTTACTTTAATCAGGGATGGAAATATTGCAGAAGTAAAAGATCTAGTTAAAGAAAATCCCGGTCTTGTTGATTCGACAAATTCTGGATATACTCCACTCATTTTTGCAATATATTACAGAAAAAATGAGATAAGTGATTTTTTATTAGAAAATAAAGCTGATATAAATTATCAAAATCCTACAACAAAAATTGATGCTTTAATAATGTCTCTAAGACATAGAGATTTATCCCTTGTAAAAAAATTGGTAAAAAACGGCGCAAATATTGATATCCAAAATAATAATATGGAAACAGCTTTACACATAACTTTGAGAAGCAATTCAAATGATATCAGTGAGTATTTAATAAATGCTGGAGCCGATTTAAACTTAGTTGATAACAATGAGAAAACTGCTCTGGTAACTGCAATAGAAGGTAATAATAAAGAGATAGCAGATTTGATCTTGAAGAAAGGAGCGAAATTTCCTGATGATAAACATGAGATAAACAAATTGCTGCACATATCTTTATCAAATGGTCAAACAAATGTTGCAAAAACATTATTAAAGGAATGCACTGATTTTAACAATAAAGATAAAATAGGAAGAAGTTTCCTGCATAATGCAGTAATTGGTGGTGATTATGCAATTATCAAAAAATTAGTAGAAAAAGGTGCTGATGTTAATGCAGTTGATAGTTTAAATAAAACAGCATTGCATTATTCGGTAATGCATAATTATAAAAAGTTAACAAAATTATTGATAGATCGTGAAACTGATATCAATGCAGTTGATAACACTGGAAGAACTGCATTGAGCATAGCCCAAGATTGGGGAAATGAAGATATTTTTGATTACCTTAAAAATACAGGGGGTAAATTATCAAAAGAAAGATCTATCAACTTTAATGGAGTAGGAAAAGCAGAAATCAAAGTTACATATATAGCTAATATGGGTTATATGATCTCATCTGCCAATAAAACTGTTATAGTTGATGCTCTTTTTGAGCAGGGATTTGATTCATATTTAACACCTTCAAAGCAAATTGTAAAAAAAATGAACAAACATGAAGAACCTTTTAACTCTGCGGATCTTATGCTTATTACACATGATCATGGTGATCATTTCTCACCTGATATGGTTGCGGAATATATGATAAATAGCGATAAATTAAATGTAATTTGCAACAACAAAACATCAGAGAGATTGAAAATGGCTTTGGAAAACAAAGCAGATACATGCCGTGTAAAAGAAGTATTACCAGATTTATATAGATCTATCAGCATAGAAGCTAGCGGAATAGATGTAAAAGTATTCAGATTAAGACATGCTGATGGAAACGGTACTAGCAAAAATCTTGGTTTCCTATTTACAATTGAAGGAATGAATATATTTATTGGTGGTGATGCATGTGGAAACGCCTGGGAAGGAAGTCTTGTGAGTGGAGAGATGGAATATGATTTATCAGGAATAAAAAATTCAACAATTGATTTAGCAATTATTAATCGTGGGTTTTTATGGGGAGACAATAGCCCGGGGATTGAAATAATAAAAAATTATTTAAAGCCAAAACATATCATATTAGGGCATTTCTCTATGTTCAATAAAGATGGAGAGAATGAGGTTTTAAAGACAATAGAGATATTGAAAGACAGTCTGCCGGAAGTTACAATTCTTGAAGAACCAATGCAAAATATTATCATTAATAAATAGATAAGGGTAGTCTAGACCAAGGTGATCCAGATAATTATGTTAAAAATAAACAACTTCAAAAACAGGTTTCAGTATTTAATACTACCTGTAATATTAATGGCAACTTCTATAGTTACGACTATTCCTAGTTACGCTCAAGATAAATTGGAATCTAACAAAAATGAGCTGATTAGCAAAGCTCTATCTGAAATTGTAAAAGAAGGAAATGCACCCGGAATGATAGCTGCAATTATTTCTAGTGATAGTGTTCTTGCTATTGGATCAGCGGGAGTTCGTAAAGCTGGCACTAATGTGGCTATGACCGATGAAGACCTTGTTCATATTGGATCATGCGCAAAAGCGATGACAGCTACAATGCTTGCAACTCTTGTAGAGGATGGCAAATTAAGCTGGGATATGAAATTGATTGAAGCCATCCCTGAATTAAAGAATAACATACATGCTGGTTTTGAAAATATAACTCTTTGGCAATTATTGACTCATCGAGCAGGTCTTCCTAAAAATCCTATAGACGAGTTAGCACATACTAATTTAGAGATCAAAGAAAGACGACTTTCTTTATTGAAGGATAATATAATTTTTGCTCCGGCAAATACTGTTGGAGAATGGTATTATTCTAATTTCGGATACATTATAGCTGCTTGTATGGCAGAACAAGTAACAGGTTTAAGCTGGGAAACTTTAATTAAAGAACGCTTGTTTGAACCACTTGGAATGACAACTGCCGGTATCGGTGATCCCTTAAAAAATAATTCAACAGATCAACCCTGGGGGCATAAAAAATCATGGATTGGAAACAGATGGAAGCCCAGTAGGGCATATTATAATGAAGCTATAAGTCCTGCCGGTCGTATTCATTGCAGCATAGAAGATTGGGCTAAATTTATATCTCTTCAATTACCCGGTGATAACACATTTCTTGATAGAACAATTTTAAATAAGTTAATTGAGCCTGTTGGTTTTTATGCAGCAGGATGGGTGGTATTCCAACAGACTGAACAACCATGGGCAAAAGGAATAGTGCTAGTACATGGAGGAAGTAATGAGATATGGTATGCTGCAGTTATGGTCGCACCTGCAATAGATAGAGCTTATGTTGTAGCTACCAATTCGTGTGATTTTGGAGTTACTGATCGTATTTGCGTTGAAATGACTAACAAGATAGCCAAAATGGATCAAAATCTAAAGGAGATTAAATGAAAAAATTAATAGTTACATTGGCAATACTTATTGTTATATGTTCATCTTTTGCCCAAACCATAGCATGGAAAGAATTAGCCTCATTACCAGAAGGTTATTATCTTGGTGATGCAGTTACTCTGGAAAATGAAATATATTTTGTCGCAGGGCGAACTGACAAAGCAAAAGTACCATTTCTTTTCAAATTCAATCCTAAAATGAATGAATGGATTCAACTAGCAGATATCCCAAACTCAACATTCAACTTGGCTTTAGCAGCTGTTAATGGCAAGATCTATGCCATAGGTGGTGATTTGTTCCAAAATACAAATCGTGAATATAGCCCCGATACAGACAGCTGGAAAATCTTAGAACCAATGCCGACAGGTAGACAACACGTAGACTGTGGTGTTTTTGGTGATGAAATTTATGTTATGGGAGGTCTTACTTCTTGGCAAAGTATTACAAAAAAACATGAAGCATATAATGTCCAATCCAATTCCTGGGTAGAGAGAGCAGACATTCCTTCATTAAGGAATAATGCTGCAGTTGTAACAATGGATTCTTTGATTTATGTAATTGGTGGTGCAGGTACTAAGGAAGATGTTTGGGGTGATGTTTGGACAGTCGAGACTTATAATGTGAAATCAGATAGATGGGAACAAAAAAACGATCTACCACTTCTACTTTTTAAACCGGCTTCTATTGTGGTGAATGGTGAACTCTTTGTCTTGGGTGGGCAGACTTTGATACATGGAAAAAATGATTGTTCCGATAAGGTTCTGATTTATAAGCCTGAAACAGACAGCTGGGTAGAAACTACTTCTTTGCCAGCCAAAAACGTGTTTTTCGGTTGCGTAAGTATAGGAAATAAAATTTATGTAATTGGTGGAACTGTAGGTGGTAATCCCAATTGGAATGCCTATTCTACTGTTTATGAAGGAGAGGTAATTTCAAATTAAAACAAGTAACAACAAAAGAAACATTTACTGTATCAAAGTCAAAAAGGAGCAATAATGATTATAGATGGGCATGCACATGCTGCAGGAGATTATATTAATCCAGAAAGTATTATTAAGAATCTGGATAAATCTGGTGTAGATAAAGTAATACTTGTACCTGGGGAATTGGAAAGTACGAAAAATTACTCTTTACCAAATTTGGCAAAACTATTTCCAACAAAAAATGTGGTTAAAATTACAAACCTATTAACTAAATTTGTAATGAGAATTACTGGAACAGTTAAGCAAATACCAAAAGGAAATGAGTATGTTTACAATTTAACACAGAGAACAAATGGAAGAGTGATTCAATTTATTTGGATTACGCAACAAATAGATAATCCGACAGAATATTTAAATGAGAAGCTTACAGAATGGAATTTTAAAGGTGTAAAACTTCATCAGTGTTGGGAAGACTATTCTGTAGATTCAGACTTTTTCAGAACTATTGCCGAGTGGGCAGAAAAGAAAGATTTGCCTTTATTTATTCATTTGTACTCTGATAATGATGTAAAACATCTCATTGAATATAAAAAAGAACATCCGAAGTTGAAACTAATTATTGCACATCTATTTGGATTAGAATTATTTATAAAAGATAACTTCAAAGATAGTAATCTTTATTTTGACACATCAACATCACAACTTACATCTACTAAAAGATTTATAGATGCAATAAAATTTGTAGGAGCAGCAAATATTACATTTGGAACTGATACACCTTATGGGAAAGACAACTTGCAGAATAATATTGATAGAATAAGAAATCTTGATATTTCAACTGAAGAAAAGGATTTAATACTTGGGGAAAATATGAGTAAACTTTTGAAAATACAAAAGCATAAAAATAAGAAAATCAATATGGATAGTTTTGAACATAATAGGAAGAGCTGGAATGAACTAACAACTTTACACGCAAACTCTATCTTCTATGATATTGATAGTTTTAAGAAAGGAAAAACTTCGCTAAATCAAATTGAAATTAATGAATTAGGAGACATAAAAGGGAAGAGGCTTCTTCACCTTCAGTGTCACTTTGGGATGGACACTTTATCATTAGCTAGACAAGGCGCTGAAGTCGTGGGAGTTGATATATCTGATATTTCGATACAAAAAGCTACTGAATTATCAAATGAATTGAAAGTTTCAGCAAGATTTGTGCGTTCAAATATATATGATATTGAGAGTGTTTTAAATGAGACTTTTGATATTGTTTATACATCGTATGGAGCAATTAATTGGTTGAATGATCTTGATAAGTGGGCGAAGATTATAAGTCGTTATTTGAAACCTAATGGAATATTTTATATGGTGGAATTTCATCCATTCATTTACACGCTTAACAACAATTCTGAGATATCTGATAGTTATTTTAAATCACAAGCACTTGAAACAGCTATTGAAAAATCTTATACTGATAAGTCTGAGGTTTCTAATAAAAACCTAAAACACATTGAGTGGCACCATAGTTTAAGTGAAGTATTAAATAGTTTAATCTCAAATGGATTGAAAATAGAGTTTTTTAATGAATTCCCTTATCAAGTTTATAATTGTTTTCCTAACCTAACAGAAATTGAAAAAGGCAGGTGGGTTTCTAATAAATATGGAAGTAAGATTCCTCATATGTATTCAATCAGAGCGAAGAAAATTTAAGACAACTACAGTATGTCACAAACATTAGAAGGAGATAGCTTATATGAAAGTCTTAGTATTAGGCGCTAATGGAGCTACGGGGTTTAACGTCGTTACACAATTATTGAAACGTGGTATTAGTGTTAAAGCATTTACAAGAAATGTAGAAAAATTTGATTCTATAAAAAGTAGCGAGCGCTTAGAAATAATAAATGCAAGCATATTAGAAATTGATAATAAAGAGTTGAAACAATGTTTAAATAATGTTGATGCCGTAATATTCTGTCTAGGTCATAATCTTTCGATAAAGGGAATATTAGGGAAACCCTACAAGCTCGTAACTGATTCATTGATTAGGGTTATTAGTATTGTTAATGATATAAGTACAAATAGAACTATAAAAATAATATTGATGAACACTACAGCGTGCATCAATAAATTACAGAATGAGAAATTCAATAAAAAAGAGAATTTAGTAATGAAGATTATGCGATTTTTATCACCACCGCAACGAGATAATGAATCAGCAATAGAATATTTATTCGACACGATAAGTATGCGTAATAAAATTATTGAATGGATTGCGGTAAGGCCTGATACATTAATTAATGAAGTTGAAGTCTCAGAATATACAGTTCATTCTTCACCCATAAGAAGTCCAATATTTGATGCTGGCAAAACAAGTAGAATTAATGTTGCTCACTTCATGGCTAATTTGATCACGGAAGAAAATTTATGGAATAAGTGGAAGGGGCAAATGCCCGTGATTTATAATGTGGCATCAACATAATGGAATAATGAATATGGACACTTATTTTGGTTAGGTAATGATTCGATAAGTAAAACTATAAAGTTTCTTACAGACAATGATAAAAAAATTAGAGTTTAATAAAGGAATATTAATGGATTCAAACAGAAAGACCGCAATCATGGCAGGAATACTAATTATTATTGGAATGGTTGCAGGCATTCTTAGTGTTGTTCCTTCTGTAGAAAGTTCAGACTATCTTACAGAAGTTTCCGCAAATAAAAATCAAGTATTAACAGGAGCTTTTTTCCAATTTACCTTGTTTCCCATATACATCGGATTTGCACTAATATTATATCCCATGATACGAAAATATAATGAGAGCCTGGCTATTGGATTTGTTAGTTTTAGAAATTATCCTCTGAATATTCTTTTTGTCTGTGATCTCTCTATCTTTTCTTCTCATAATTTTATTCCTATTTTTCATCAAAATGAAAGATTGTTCTGCGTTTATCATGAAATTCAAGTAGCAATTTCAGATCATTTTCAAGAAGCATATCTAGCATTTCAGTGATCGTACTATTATCTCTATGTTTATAACTTTTAAGGTTTTGTGTATATTCCGGAATATCATACAAGAAGGCTGAGATATTCTCCTTTTTAAGATCATGTGTGCTTTTGCCGTATTCCAGTTCATCCAGCATTAACCCGTTCAATACTTGCTCAAACTGTCCCTTCATAGGCAGTGCCAGATAGGGTTTCCCAAGATAAAAAGATTCTGTCATAAGTGTAAATCCGGCAGTTGCAATTACTGCCTTACTTCCGGCTAGATCTTGTAAAAAACCCTCTCTGCTGAAGGTTTTATAAGTAAGATTTTCTTCAACCTTATCTTCATTGAAGCCATAAATAATGAACTTTTCTCTCTTATAATTTTGTATATTTTCTATCAGAGAATCATATTCCTGGGTTGCATATACAAGAATATAGTCTCCGATTGACGGTTTGGCATTAATTACAGATTGCCTTAAAATTGGTGGGAAGGTAAATGTGCGCTCGTTTTTCTTTTCGCCAAAGTAGAAGGTTGTAACCAGCGAAACGCAGGGACGCGGGATCATTACGCGGATGAGGTTTTCAATAAAAAGTGCCTCTGCTTTCCACTCAAAGGGGCATGGGAATTCCATATAGCGCATACGGTGCTGGTTATCAATTGTAATTAGCGGTACATCCAACTCGTTAGCCAGATAGGCAGCCATTGGTTCAAAATCGGTGATAACGCAGTCGGGTTGGAACTCTTTAAAATACTTTTGTTTTAGTGTATTTGAAGCTTCAAATCTATCTAAGATCGTATTGAAGTTCTGGGTAAAAGTTTTACTGATCGAGACTTTATTATCTTCACTAACTATCGAGAATCCTTCAATTTCCAAAACATCAAAATCATCTTTTAGGTTCTTATAACCCCTATCATAACTGGCTACTTTTACGGTATGCCCTCTCTTTATAAGATGAGTTATCATCTCCCTTGAACGTGAAGAATGCCCAGATCCTTCGCCTGATAAACTATAAATTATTTTTGCCATGATGCAAATAGCTCAAATTGAAATTAGAGTGTCAAGTATTTGGGTAAGTAGAAATACTTTTGAGTTTATTCACAGTTTAATACAAAAAGCCAGAAAGATAAAGTGGTATAATGTTATTGTATCCTATTTCCTGATTATCCCTAAAGACATAACCAATTTTCACCTCAATATTATTAATTCATAGTGATTTACTTAAATTATTGATTTATGACAAATGAAATTGTCAAAATAAGTAAATATTGACCGCTTGAATTGTCAAAAACAGAATTCATGTGATAAAGAATAGGAATATGTTATGTTCTCAATAGATGAATTCAGCAGCTCATTTGTAATCATAGAGTTACAATGTTTTTTATCTCTTTTTCATTCGAAGTATCAATGAAGTATTTTATTTTCCTTTTCTCTGCACCAAAATAATTAATATCAAAAAAAAGGTTACTTCTCAAATCTTCATTTATCTCAATATCTAGATTATCAGTTAAATTCAAATAATAACAAGATCAGTTTAGAACGCACAACGCTACATAAAAAGATCAAAAAGTATAATTTATAGTACTAGAATATTTTAATTAGTAAACTCTTTCTCTATTTCAGACCAATCAACTGCTGAAATTCTACAAACAATTTTATTTAATGCCGATAAAATTTCTTCATTACTTGGTAGTTCTCCATAAACCAAATCTTTGAATTTGTTATGGTAAACTAATTTTAATTCTTCCCATATTTCTTTCGATTTAGCAAAAATTATCGCATCTTTTGGGTGTTTTTTTAACCATTTATTTTGTTTAAAACTATGAACATCATCTTTTGCCACACGTAATAGCATTTTATCAAACTCACTTGATTCCACAAATTGCAGAAGATCATTATCGGTTAGTAAACGTGTAATATCATAAATGTGTCTGATTTTAAAATTCAAATCTTCAATCGGTTTTTCCGAATAAGAAAAGCGAGTTAAACTCATAATTTTCTCACAAATTGTTCTTTTAGATTCTAAAACTAATACTTCAAAAGGTAATAACCCAGATGCTTCAGCAATTTTTTCTGACCTGTTGCGATCATCATATCATAAATAAACGAATTTAGTTTTAGCTTTGTATTTGGTTCATAGTTTCCTAACCAACTTGTTTCAAGTATTATGCAATCTCTTACCTGTCCAAAATTACCTTTAAAAATATGCTGATAAGAATGAGCTGTTTTACGATTCATTCCCATTTTTCGAGTAATCCCTTCAAGAGCAAATTCAGGAAGTTGTTCAGATACAATATTGCTTATTTGTTTTAATCTTCTCTTGAGTTGATTTGATGTTTCGTTTTCATTATGCAATAAGACTAAATCAATATCCTCAGAAAAACGATCTATAGATTTGAAAGCTTTAGAAAGTGCAGTTCCACCTTTGAAAACAACAAAATCTCTTAAATCGCTGTGAAAAATAATGTGCAAAGCCAGTGTTACCCAATAATCTTTTTCCACATATATTTCTAAAAGTCCTTATGTTGAGACGTTGCTTGTATTGCTTGTTTAAATAATTTCGTGTTATTATGTAGTTTCATTTTAAATTCCATTTTTCAATTGTTGATAAATTTTCTCTTGTGATACCCAGTTTATAATTTGTGATAGGATTTAAAGAATTTTGTAATTTTCCTGTTAGCTCTTCATCTCCTACTTTATCCAGTAATGCTCCAAGCAATGCACGAGTTGCAGGTGAATAGTTAAGTGCCAAACGAATTAATGTAGTTTTATTATTTTGTGAAAGTTCAGACAGAATATTTAAAAATCGATTGCATAAAAGTTGAATTTTTGTATCTGGAATTTCTTTTATATATCGTATTGCATCCAAAATTTGTAACAAGGGAATATTTTCTTTGGAAATTTTATTTTTTTGCTTAATGAAATATATTTTGTATTTTCCTCGTTGGGTTGCAGGTCTTGTTTCATTTCGACCAATTTGTATAATATTGCTTATTTGGGTTGTTAATCCAAGTTGGTTGTAAACAGTTAAACCTGTTAAATATCCAACAAGTTTCTCATTTTTTTTTAATAGATCTTTTGCAATCTGGAATTCATTAGGTTCCAGTTTGCCAAAAGGAGTTTTCTCTGGTTTGTAAAATCTGCCCTTTGAAAGCTTACTCAATTTTCCAGAAGTTACCATTCTGTTTAAATTTTTGATTACAGCTTCCTTGCTGTTTGTTTCCTCAATGATATCCTCATAGGTAAAGACAAATCCCTCAGGAAGCCTTTCAATTTTCTTGATTACAAATTCTTTTACTTTCATAATAAAAGCATTAATTTTTTCTTTGCAATATTGTCCAGTATTTTAATTAATAAACTGGACATGAGTTGATTCCTCTTTTCATTCGTTAAATGGATCTAACCTTAAATTAACTAACTATTAAGAAACTCAATAAATAATTAAGATATCTACAATATTCTAATGCGGTTAACTTTATGTGAACTAATCTATGGAATTAATTAAGGGGTGTATTTATTGACTAACAAAAAAATAAAAATAAATTAAACACATTCAAACACTTTTGTGTCATAGTAGGTGAGAGGAAGAAAAATGAAGTGGACGGATCAGGATTTGATAGCTGCATATAGAAGCGGAGACATGGATGCCTTTCAGATATTTTATGGAAAGTATAAAGATTCACTCTATACTTTTTTGTACAATAGGTGCAAAGATGATGCAAGCGATATTTTTCAGGAGACATTCATGAAATTTATTGATTCTGCTTCTAAAAAAGAGCTAACGAATCCCAAAGCATATCTATTTCAAATTGCTATGAATCTTGTACGCAATTTAAGTCGCAAAGCAAAAGTTCTCTCTCTTAGTGATGAATTTGATATTCCTGATATTGAAACGGAAGAAATAGAGCAGGTAAGCGAAGATACCTTTAAGGAATCATTATCTTATCTGGCTCAAGAAAAACCTCTTCTTCATGATGTTCTGCATCTACACATCTTTAGTAAAATGACTTTTGAAGAGATCGGTAAATTGAAAGAGATCTCAAGAGATACAATTGCTTCACGCTATCGTTATGCACTTAACTATTTAAGAAAGTTTTTACAGAACGATCAACTTCAAATAAAGGAAGGTTAACAATGTTTAAGGATCAAATCCTAAAAAAAGGTATGCAAAAAGCACCGGATGATTTGGAGATAGATGTCCTATTATATGCTGCTGAGAATATTGAAATAGAAAACGAACCGGAAACTGAGCTAAGTGACTATCTGAGTTGGTTGCCAGGTGTCAGCACTCTGTTCTTGTTGAGAGATTTACTCTCAGGGCAAAAGATCAGAATAAACCCGATAATAGAAATTTAAAATAAAACATATTGGAGGAAATATGAAATGTAAACACAAAAAATTTATCCCGCTATTCATTCTATTAGGAATTGGAGTAGCATTTTTAGTTGGATGGGCAGTGCAGTTGTTATGGAATGCTACGATCACACCGATCTTCAGTTTAACGCCTATTACTTATTGGCAGGGAATTATGATCTTGATACTGTTTAAAATCTTGTTCAATTCCAATTACAAAGTGCATAAAGAGCATAAGAAGAGTATCCATCACAAACCGGAATTTATACATAAACATTTCAGGGATGAAAATGATAATGATCTGAATTCTGACACTTGCTAGAATTTAAGTAAGAAAAAGCCTCTCGGTTCTATAATCCGAGAGGCTTCTAATTTTAATCTTTTATGTTATATCTAATACGGCTCACTTACAATATGAATTGTCTCTTGATATTCAGAACTGTCAAAGGCAAGGATTGGGAAGAAGATAAAGGGTAGAAATATCATGCCGATAGCAAAACCAGTTCCCTTTCCAAACGCTTTTGCAAAATCGATTAGGATAATAATAGAAACGACAATATTTACAAATGGAATAAACATCAAGAATATCCACCAGATCGGTCTGCCAGCAATTTCCAACTGCAGGATAACATTATAGATAGGGACAATACATCCCCAACCAGGTTTTCCGGCTTTTACATAAATTTTCCATTGAACAAAGATCATGAAAATAATCAGAGCAAAGTAAAAAATCCAGAATACTATTCCAGGACCCGAACTCATTTCCGAAGCATACATGTTATCATACATTTTCCCCTCCTATTAATAATTTGATATAGATTAATGATTTGTCTCATTCAAGGTCAAGAATTTTCCATTATTTTAACATTTGCATTATTTTGACATGTTAAAAACAGAGTTTATTTAATCTCAATCAATTCGTATTTAATATTACCCAATCCTATTTTGTAAGCATAATCGATCTGACCATTCCCACTTGTAGAGTTTACTTTCAAAAAAGTATCCTCACAATTATGAGCTTTATTTACTAGATCGAGGCTAGCTTTTTCTATAGCAACAATATCGGTAGATGCTAAAATTCCAATATCATCCATAAAAGGAGCTTGTGCATAGGCATCACAGTCACAACTTTTGGAAATATTAGCCAGAACGTTTATATAAACCATTTCATAATTATTTGAAATAGCTTTTGCATAATCGACAAGTCTTTCATTAAATTCATTTTTACCAGTGCTACCCCAGGGGACCTGAATTGCTCCTGTTGGGCATACTCCGATACATTTTCCACAGCCAATACACTTATCAACATCGATCACAAGCGGATCAAGTGTAATGGCATCAACAGAACAAACATCTAAACAAAGTTTACATGAAGTACAGCGTGAATTATTGAATAGAGGGATATTGGAAGCATGCATGGCCATTTTACCGGGAATTGAAGCTAATCCCATTGCTACATTCTTGATCGCACCTCCAAAACCTGCCATAGCATGACCTTTGAAGTGTGAGAAGATGATCAGATTATCATAATTGTCGATATGGCTACCCACACTAACAACTTTAAAATGCTCTAGATCAACATTTATTTCCTTTTCTCCTTCGGAATCTAATATATCGATTGGAGCAAAATCGAAACCATGCTCTTTTGCTAATTGAATGTGATGCTCTGTAAAACGTCTTTTACCACGATAAAGCACATTAGTCTCAACAAGAGTTGCATTAAGCTCTCGGGTTAGTTTTTCGATAAGTTCCGGCTTCAAGTAGTTTCTATTACCGTCTTCACCAAAGTGAACTTTGATTGCTACTTTCCCACTAACTTCCTGTCCAATATTTTGGAAGATTTCTAATACACCATCTCCCGATATATTATCTGTGAAATAGACCTTTGAGGGCTCTTCTGAACTTGCTTCAAGTATTAATACTACTATGATAAATATAAATAATATTCCTAAAAATTTAACCATGATCTTCTCCTTAATATAATTTTCTTAGAAAATAATTATCTTCGGTCTGGTAACACCGGCACGAATTTGAGTATGTCCATTAATATAAATGTCTTTGCCATTATATTTTTTAAGAGTATCTAGATATTTACCACTCATCTCAAATTTTCCAAATCCTTCTGTTATGATAAGTGGAAAAGGAATGTCCTCATTTCCGGTGAGAGCAACACCGATCTCTTTGCCGATAAACAGCACGAGATCTGCACTGCTAACAGAAGGTGCGATAATTCCACTAACTTTTTTATCCACAGCTTTTTGAATGATCTCATGATTGATCGCTGTAGCAAAGACAAGGATCTCATTTTCGCGACAATTGTCTAACTGCGATGGCTGTGCAATCACTTTTAATTTTCCACTAGCTTCTGCTCCAAAACCGATTACTCCTTTCAATGTGATGCCATTGTAGGAGATGACTGCAGATGCTTTTTCATCGATTTTTTTGACTTTGCCATTAATACCTGCTTTTAGCAGATAGGGCTTTTTATCATATTGTACTGTTACAATGCCGGTTTCCATATTAACTTCTTTTACTGTACCGGTTGTTGGGGATGGAACAAAAGAGGGAAGTGCAACATTCTTATCAAAAATTCTGGAAGCCAAGGTATCTCCTGCATAAACAAAATCTCCCTCATTCTTTTTCATATAGGCTTTTATCTGTTTAGGAAGAATATCCATTCTTTTGGCTACATTGACTTTTTTGGGTTTGGTCGAGTAGTCTTGGATCTCACGCATAATAATTGTTCCTGAATCTAGATTGATCTTCTCTACTCTCCCTCTTACTGGAGCATCAAAATAGTAGTGTTGGAACTTTAGCTCTTGGATTAATGTTCTGTCTCCGATCTCGACAATGCGCTGACCAAATTTAACTTCTTCACCTTCCTTAATACGAAGTGATTTTTCTATATTTTCACTATTTAAATTCAGATATGTTTTATCGAAAAGTGAGAGCACATAAACCCGGGGAGGATCAAACAGGTTCTCTCCGATAACAGTGTCACAATTAACTTCATCACCAACATTTACCAGTATGTTTCCTTCATAGGGAAGAGAAATTTTGTGTTCCTGAACTCCTGTAATTATTGGTTTAGGTTTAATGAATTTAGTAAAGCTCTCTTCAATTGAGGGGATCTTATGAAATTGTCCAAAAAGTTGTAGCGCATCATTTTCCAAACTTTTATTTTCATCATGTGATGCATCAATATAGATAGGAAGTTCAGATTTGAATTTCAGTCCGTGACCCTGTTCATTTAGATAAAATCCTTTTTCCAAGACGATGCTGATCTCTCTAGAAATCTTTTTCTTATTTGGAATGTAAAGCTGTTCACCAACTTTAACTGTATGCTTTTCATCATCAACTGTTATCTCAAGAGCAGGTTTATCCTGTTTCCATTTTTGGGATAAGGGACGAATCGTAATTCCGATCTTTTCAAAACATTCATCAATTAGTAGTTTGGTTGCAAGTCCCTCATCAATTGCACTCAGTTTACCAAGGTGAGGTGAGATAAAGTGTTTATCCTTCCAGATCTCGGTGATCCCCTCAGGCTGGAATCCATCGTAGATTATAGAAAGAGCCTGCTCATTTGAATCGGTATGAGAGAGAACACCACCTGCACCAATAAGAATGTTGATATCATACATGTGGAACTTCTTCGCATCTTTAGCTTCTTCAATATAAAATGCTTCTGTAATACTCTCTAGATCGTGTTGCTTCATTTTTAATTTATCCAAAAATCCGATCTCTCTGGTATTAAAATTCATCTCCATATGCTGCTTTTTAGACATCCTGATCGCTTCTTTGGAGATCGCATGTTCAATTGCGATCTGCGGTTCATCTGATGGGTTGAAGGTCGGATAGAGCATCTTGTTGGCAATGTAGTTTGCTATATAATCATCGCTCAATCCACCGGGAATCCATCTTTTCACATTGGAATATCCTGTATCCTTAAGCACATTAGCGATACTGTAGCTCATCCCATAATTGGCACTAACCGTACGGAAATATTCACCCAAAATATTGGAAAAAATATCAGTTGTAGCTCCTCCGATATCAACAGCCATTATATTCTCATCTAGTTTTTCACTTACAAGTTGCAGAGAATTTATCACGCTCATCGGGGTGGGAATAATGTCGTCATTCACTATCTTTTTCAGTTGGGAATAGCCCGGAGCCTGCTCCATTACATTATCCATAAAGAGTTGATGGATCCTCTCTCTGGCCGGCTGCAAATTTTCTTCGGTAAGTTTGGGGCGTAAATTTGGCACGATAAACAGATCAAACCTTTTGCTGAACAATCCTGCAATGAACGCTCTTGCTCCTGTATTACCAGCAAAAACCAGTGGGATATTAGTTTTATCACCAAATTTTGGACTAGGATTTGCCAATTGTAATATTTCCCCCAATCTTAGAATCGATGAAACAGCTCCTCCATCAATACCACCGCACATCAAGATTATATCAGGATGCAGAACGCTCATGGCTTGCATCTGCTCCAAACTACTGCGCTTATCATCAATCGCAAATGTATCCAAGATCACTCCGCCTGCTCCAAAAGCAGTTCTCTTCCCACTACTGGCAGAGTCAAAAAGTGTGAGTCCGATTACCAAAATCTGCAGTCCACCACCAGCGCTGCTGGTTGTAAGGTAGAGGGTGTCATCATTGAATTTTATATCTGATTCCTGAGAACTTTTTAATAGGAGAGGAATGGATGTCTCTTTCTCAATATGCTTAATCGCTTTAAGAACGCCTATGTTTACATCTTCAACCGGTTTCTCTACTGTTGTCGCAGCATGATGCAGTGACCGCAGTTTGAAATCTTTTCCATCTCTCTGCAAGAGAATAGCCTTAGTTGTAGTGCTTCCCACATCAGTAATTACGATATTCTTTTTAGTTGAGAGTAGTCCTTCCCGCTGAGCCCAGTGCGGGATATCCGAAGCATTCTCCATTGCCATCTTTTCAGCTTCTTCCTCAGATAGAGACATCTGCTTCATCAGTTTATTCTTTATCTCATCTACAACTTCGGAATATCTTCTCATATACCCAAACTCATCTGTACAGGTCCGGCAATATTCACTACCGAATTTTCCATCAGCAAAATCTTTTGTCTCTTTTAACACTTTGCCGCAACTTTTGCAAATATGTAATTCATTCATTTGTAAATACCTCCATTACTTCTCTAAGATCTTCAAAAAAGTATCAATTATCTGATAATGAAATTTCTCGATCACACTTCCTTTTTGTACAAAACTTGTTTTTAAGCTCAAATAGTAATTGATCGTTCCAAACAAAAAAGTAAGTGCACTTGGGATATCGATTTTAGCATAAATATCATCCTTGATCCCTCTCTTTATAGCTTGGTGAAAATGCTCTCGTATGAGCGATTCTCTAAACAGTATTTTGCGTCTTAATTCGCTTTTGTAGTAGGGCAATTCACGAGCTAATGTTGAGAAGAAACCCTCTTCTTTAATGATAAGGAGCAAATATTGGTCTAAAACTTTTTCAATAGATGAGGTTGTGACAATCAACTGTTTTATTGCACTGTTAAATTTCAGTAACTCCACATCAAGTAGTTCAATAACAAGTGCATCCTTACTTGGAAAATGTAAAAACAGTGTGCCGTGTGCAATACCGGCTGCTTCTGCGATCTGGGAAGTTGCTGTATTGATAATTCCTTTTTCAATAAATATCTCTTTAGCTGCAGCAATGATCTTTTCTCGTGTAAATTGTTTCTGTAATTGACGTTTATTCATCTTTTCTCCATTTAATGAGTATACACTCACCGAGTTAATAGTCAGTAAGAAATTTGTCAATTAATATTTTTTCTAATGGGTTATTCTATGTGTAATTATTTACCAAGAATTATTTATTTTGTAAGACAAATTGCAGGAATTAGTGAGATTAAGAAATAATTAATTTGCTGCCCTTACTAATGCCTTGACATAAAAAAAACAGGAGAAATATTAACCTACATATTTTAGTCGAACAGATCGATCTTAAAATGTAATAAAGGGAACAAAAAGGAATTTAAATGACGTTTGTTCATCTGCACAACCACACCCAATATAGCCTTTTAGACGGTGCCTGCCGTACAGATAAAATGATCGCGAAAGCTAAAGAATTTGGAATGCCAGCCGTTGCCATGACAGATCATGGTAACATGTTCGGTGTCATCGATTTTGTAAATAGAGCAAAAAAAGAAGGCATTAAACCAATCGTCGGAATCGAGACCTATATTATCAATCACGAATTTGATGAGCCAGTTGCTAAGAAAGATATACGGCACCATCTTGTTTTGCTGGCACAAAATTTAACCGGGTACAAAAATCTGATAAAGCTCTCTTCTAAAGCTTATTTAGAAGGATTTTACTACAAACCAAGAATAAATAAACGTCTTATTGCTCAATATTCGGAAGGAATAATCTGTCTCTCTGCTTGCCTCAAAGGAGAGATACCGCATCTGCTTTTAAGTGGGAATCACCAGCAGGCTAAAGAGGTTGTAAATTTCTATAAGAGTATATTTCCCGACAAATTCTATCTAGAGATCCAGGATCACGGAATTGAAGAGGAGAAAATAGTTGCTCCTCTCATTATAGATCTAGCACGCGAAACGGGTACCCCCCTTGTAGTTACAAATGACTGCCACTATGTAAATAAAAAGGATGCTGAAGCACACGATGTTCTACTCTGTATTCAAACAGGTAAATCCTTGTCAGATTCCAACCGTATGAAGTACAATACTAATCAGCTCTATTTTAAATCGGAAGATGAGATGAGAGCTCTTTTTCCTCAGCTTACCGAAGCTTATGAGAATACTGTAAAAGTAGCGGATCAGATTGATCTGAAACTGGACTATAAAAAATTTCTCTTCCCAAAAATTGATATTCCACCCGACTATTCAAGCTCTAAAGAGTATCTTAAATATCTCTGTTATGAAGCAGCGAAAACTAGATATCCTGAGGTTACCTCACAGGTTAAAAAGCGTGTAGATTATGAGCTCTCTGTTATCGATAAAATGGGCTATAACGAGTATTTCCTGATCGTGAAAGACTTTTGCGATGCGGCCAGAGAAATGGATGTTCCAGTGGGACCGGGTCGTGGTTCGGCTGTTGGAAGTGCAGTCTCATACCTCCTTGGTATCACCCAGATAGAACCTCTTAAATATGGACTCTTCTTCGAGCGTTTCCTGAATCCTGACAGGATCGGAATGCCCGATATTGATATTGATTTTTGTGCAGAAGGCCGTGGTAAAATCATCGATTATGTGGTTGAAAAATATGGACGTAAAAGTGTTGCTCAGATCATTACATTTGGTACATTAGGTGCCAAATCTGTGATCAAAGATGTGGCAAGGGTGATGGACTTACCTGCAGCTACTGCTAATGAGATCACAAAGTTGATACCTTCCACACCACGTATTTCACTTGATAAGGCACTAAAACAATCTAAGGAATTTGCCGATAAGATGTCAGAGAACGATGTCTACTCTTCAATTTTAACCTATTCAAAAGTTCTGGAGGGACTTGTCCGTCATACTGGAGTTCACGCTGCGGGAGTCGTTATTGGTCCTGGAAATTTAAGTGATTATGTACCCCTTGCAACCAGTACTCAAAAGGGTAGTGAAATGGCGGTTTTGGTTCAGTATGAAGGTAAATGGCTGGATGATCTTAAAATGTTGAAGATGGATTTTTTGGGACTTAGAACTCTTACTCTGATCAAAAAGAGTGTAGAGCTTATTAAAAATTCTCAGGATAAACTTATTGATATCGATAATGTTGATATAACTGACTCAAAAGCTTTTGAACTACTTTCTAATGGCCAGACCGATGGTATTTTCCAATTTGAATCCGGTGGCATGAAAAAATATCTAACAGCTCTGCAACCTAATAAATTTGAAGATCTCATTGCCATGGTGGCACTCTACCGTCCGGGTCCTATGCAGTTTATTGAAACCTTTATCAATAGAAAGCAGGGCAGAGAGAAGATTTCGTTCATCCATCAGCTTACCGAAAATTCACTTAGGGAAACTTATGGTGTAACTGTCTATCAGGAGCAGGTGATGCAGATCGCCCGTGAAATGGGTGGACTTAGTGGAGCTGAGGCAGATACTCTTCGTAAAGCGATCAGTAAGAAAAAACTGAAAACTATGGAAGAGCTGAAAGTGAAATTTGTAGAGGGAGCTTCCTACAATGGTGTAAAACCGCACGTTATTGAAACTATTTGGAACAACTGGCTGGACTTTGCTAACTACGCATTTAATAAAAGTCATGCTGCCGCTTACGCCTACATTGCGTTCCAAACTGCTTACTTAAAAGCTCACTATCCCGTTGAATTTATGGCAGCACTTCTCTCACTAGAAGATAATCCTTCCAAAATTCCCTACTTCGTAGATGAGTGTAAGGCTATGGGTATTGAGGTAATCCCGCCCAATATCAATAAAAGTCAGAATGAATTTATGGTTCAGGATAAGAAGATCCTATTTGGCCTGCGTGCTATAAAAAATGTAGGTTCAGCAGCTATAAATGCTATGGTAAGTGATAGGAATGAATCTGGAGAGTACAAAACTATCTTTGATTTTTGTACTCGTTCAGATGCGATGAGTGTGAATAAATCAGTACTTGAGAGCCTGATAGGCTCAGGTGCTATGGATGATCTTGAGGGGAACAGAGCACAAAAATATGATGCGATCGAGAACGCATTGGAGTATGGAACAGGAGTACAAGCTGAGAAAAGACGGGGACAGATGATGTTCTTTGATGCCTTTAGTGATGATGGTGAAGAGGATGATTATCAACCAAAACTGACAATATGCCCAGAGTGGGATCTGCATGATAAACTAAAGCATGAGAAGCAGGTTCTTGGCTACTACTGGTCTGGTCATCCGCTTAATCAGCATCGCCAGTTGATCGATCTTTTTGTCAATGTAACATCAGATATTAGCGATCTACCTCCAGATAAAATACCAGCTAAAATTGCGATTGCCGGAGTTGTCTCTGAAGTTATAAAAAAGATGGATAAGAAGGGGAATCCTTTTGCGATAGTTATCTTAGAAGATCTAAATGGTAAATTTGAAGTTACTCTCTTTAGAGATGACTATATGAACTATATCAGATCTATGCAGGAGGGGCAGGAGCTCTTTATTATAGGTAAGAAATCTAGCTATTCTAATGGGGG
>JABIME010000095.1 GCA_018654125.1 Candidatus Cloacimonadota bacterium | reverse complement strand
GGCAAAGCAAGAATATATTCAGTAAATTCACCAGCCTTGTTTCCTCCTTTATCAACAGCTAATTTGTGTATCTTATTTCTTAATTTACCATAGAACTTTAATTTTTTCTGATCATCTGTAAAATTTTCTTCCTGCTCAACTGTAACTTCAATTTCTTCTTTAACTTCGTCTTTCTTGTCTACCATAGTTCCTCCTAATAAAACAATGATAATTTGAAATATTTATTCATAATATCTTCTTAAAATAACTGTAATCGTTTCAGATACACTAGTTGCTAATACTTGTGCAGTAATTGTACAGGTAGTTGTTCCTGGTGGCATCGGAACTGGTGGAGGACATTCTTGATAAAAGAATTCCACCTCTTTATTTAATATGCCATGCTCTTCATCAACTACACCTGTAAGTCCAGTATAAGGATCTCCTGTGTCTGGTGGAGTTGGTTCTAAAGGATTCCCTAGAGAGGAAGAAAAAACAATCATCTGATTATCTATAGGATTATTCTGACCATCCAATAATGTGATTCTAATCTCGGTTGATTTGTACTGGGGATCTGGAGGTATACTCCACCAATCTACATGAAGCGGTACTGCGGAGATATCTATTGTTGGAAATTGGATTGGAAGAACAAAATCACTTTCAAATACCTGTCCCATCCCAGTTTCTAAATTCACAGTAATTGTGTCATTTGTATGGGAACCATCATAAGTTAATTTTGTATAGGCGGTTCCGGGAATGCTATGTCCTCCTGCATTCTCATTGCCCACGTAGACATAATTCTGGATAAAAATTCCAGTTGGATTATCTGGTAATGTGAAGAATATAGCTGTTCCATCATAAATAGGACTCCCTTGATCATCAAGTAGTAATGCAGATAATTCAACTTCCCATGAACCATTTCCTAAATTAACACCGGAATTAATTCCTCCTATTTGGAAAAATGCATCTTCAGCAATACCGGATTGAATAAAAATATTAGATTTTACGACTGATATTTCTTCATTATTCGCATTATATACATATACTTTAATTCCAACAATACCTGCTATAATTCCGGGATTCAAAGAGACTGAAGTATGACCATTATATGATTGAACACAAAGCGAATCATCTGTTCCAAATAGTGTGTTGTTTATACTAAAATCCTCAGGTGCATTGATGATCTTAAACCAAACTGTGTAATCTCTTTCAACTAAATTCCAGTTTATATCGTAAAGATCAATCAGTAGATTAATTGAATGGAAATTATTATACGTTTCAACTACTTCTCCGGAGATAAATGCAACGTCTTCATAGAAAAATTCTAAACTAGATTCAACAACATCTGAATACTTATCATTAATATAGGCTGAAACACGATAAGAGTAATTATTGATATAAACTAAATTAGAATCTATTAGTATTGTAGCATTTTCCGATAAAATTTTATAGTTTTCTTCCCATTCATTATCACCGATCTTTCTATCTATTCTGTAACCATCTTCTCCTGAACTATTATCTGACCATGTTAATTGGATATGTTCAAGACTGATCTGCTCTAAAGTTAAATTAGATGGAGCTTCTAAACTTGTTTCTGGTGATGTTGAAAACTGCTGACATGCAAATGTAAACAAAACAACAACTAATACTAACCAATTTTTTGCTTTCATGATCCTCACCTCCGCAAAATTGCGGAAGTATATTTCAACTTCCGCATTACTATTTTAATTCAAACCAGCTAAAAGTTCCTTAGTTTTGTTAACTTTCGTTTCAATTTCAGAGAACTTTTCCTTCTCTTTTTTTACTATTTCATCAGGTGCATTTGCAATAAATTTTGTATTATTCAATTTACCTGAAATAGTTTTCAATTCCTTTTCTAGTTTTAAAAGCTGTTTTGAGAACTTCTCTCTTTCTCCATCCAGATCAATTAATCCTTCAAGAGGAAGATAAACTTCCATGTTTTGCACAACTGCAGCAATAGATGAAGCTGGTTTTTTTAAATCTACATCAGCTTTCATAGACGTTACTTTTGCTAATTTCAAAAAGTAATTCTCATATAATTTCAAAAGCTCAATATGCTCATCAGTAGCAACTTTAATAAAGATTTCAATCTCTACTTTTGGTGCAAGATTAACCTGTTTACGCAGAGTTCTAATTACTGTTATTGTCTCCTGAATTAATGTCATGTCTTTATCGATCTTTTCATCAATAAAATTATTATCCACTTTTGGGAATTCAGCGATTACAAGTGATTCTTCAGGCATTGGGAAGTATTCCTTAATTCCATGCCAGATCTCTTCAGTGATAAATGGCATGATAGGTTGCAATAACCGCATAGAAGTTTGGAATACATCCAGTAGAACATATTTTGCTGTAAGCTGTCCTTCTTTATCTTCACTGTTGTAAATTCTATCTTTAGAAAGCTCTAAATACCAACTGCAGAATTCCTTCCAAATAAAGTCCATAAGTATGTTTGCAGCATCATTTAATCTGAGCTCTTCATAATTCTTTTGTGTAAGTCTTATAACTTCATTGAGTCTGCTATATATCCATTTATCAGCGAGTTCCAATTTAAGTTCATCTTTGTTAGGAAGTCCATCAATCTTCTCAACATTCATCATCATGAAACGATAAGCGTTCCAAATTTTATTAGCAAAATTTCTTCCAATATCTAGAATGGAATTGGAATAATAGCTATCAGCACCTTTAGGTGTATTAAAGATCATACTGAATCTCAGCGCATCAGCTCCGTATTCCTCAATGATGTGTATAGGATCTGGAGAATTCCCCAGAGATTTACTCATTTTTATTCCGGTTTCATCTAAGACCATACCGTGTAGTAAAACAGTTTTAAAAGGAATTTTATCTTGGAATTCTAGTGTTGCCATTATCATTCTTGCAACCCAAAGATAGATTATACCAGGAGCTGTAACAAGAAGATCTGTTGGAAGAAAATAATCGAGATCTTCTGTTTTTTCTGGCCAACCCATTGTACTGAACGGCCACAACCAGCTAGAGAACCAAGTATCAAGCACATCTTCATCTTGCGTAAATTTTGTGTTCCCGCATTGATTGCATTTAACAGGTGTCTCTTTTGCAACGATCAATTCTCCACATTCATCACAATAGTATGCAGGAATTCTGTGTCCCCACCAGATCTGACGTGAAATACACCAATCGCGAATATTTTCCATCCAATGTAAATATACTTTAATCCAGCGTTTTGGTTGAAGCTGAACTTCACCACTTTTTACAACTTCAATAGCTCGTTTTGCCATCGGTTCCATTTTTACAAACCATTGGTCAGATAGATATGACTCAATAACTGTGTCACATCTGTAACAATGACCAACAGCGTAATCATGCGGTTCAATCTCTCCGAGAAGATCTTTTTCTTTTAGTTGTTCAATTATTTTTTTTCTACATTCAAATCTTGTTAATCCTTCAAAAATCTTTCCAGCTTTTTCATTCATTATTCCGTGTTCATCCATAATAATGATTTTTTCCAAGTTGTGTCTCTGCCCTACTTCAAAATCGTTTGGATCGTGAGCCGGTGTGATTTTAACACAACCACTGCCAAAATCTTTCTCTACATATTCATCTGCAATAATTGGAATTTCACGTTCTATGAATGGTAATATTACAGTTTTACCAATTAACTCTTTATACCTTTCATCATCGGGATGAACAGCAACAGCAGTATCACCCAACATTGTTTCTGGTCTGGTTGTAGCAACTGTAATAAAGCCACTTCCATCTTTAAGGGGATAATTCATATTCCACAAATTTCCTGTTTCATCTTTGTGATCTACTTCATCATTTGCAAGTGCTGTAACACAGCGAGGACACCAATTTATTATGCGTTTGCCTTTGTAGATGAGACCCTTCTCGTAGAGTTGAATAAACACTTCTTTTACAGATTCAGAAAGACCTTCATCCATTGTGAATCTTTCACGTGTCCAATCACATGAACAACCCAGTTGTTTAAGTTGCTCAATAATCCTTCCACCTTTTTCTTCTTTCCAATCCCAAATTCTATCTACAAGTTTTTCTCTGCCAATATCATGACGTGTTTTACCATCATTAGCCAGTTGCTTTTCAACAACATTCTGGGTTGCAATGCCTGCATGATCTACACCTGGTATCCATAAAGTTGGAACACCTGTCATGCGCTTGTAGCGAATCATAACATCTTGAAGTGTGTTGTTTAGAACGTGACCCATATGAAGAATTCCGGTTACGTTTGGTGGTGGTATTAAAACAGTATATGGTTTTTTGTTTTTATCTTTCTTTGGTGTGAAATAACCATTCTTTATGCTATTTTCATACCATTTTTTTTCAATCTTTTGTGGTTCGTAACTTTTATTTATTTCCATTTTAATTTCCTTATTGTTAAGCCGCTAAGATCGCTATATTCCACTAAGAAAGAAGCGAAAACGGATTTAATAATTTATCCTTAATTATATTTTTATTTAAGGATAAAATTCATTTAATTTTTATGAATCTTCTCATTGTGTTTTTTGTGTTCTTCGTGGCTAATCATTTTCGTTGCTATATAATGCCTTAACAATTCCTATGAATTTTATATGCGATGGGAAAACGATCTTGGGAAGTTCATCAAAACTGACATAACATGCTTCGACTGCATCATCTCCAGCCTGAAGCTTACCTCCTGTTATCTTCATTAAAAAACCAAATGAGATAACTTTTTCATATATTGGTGAATACTCTGTATCATAACCTAATTGAACTAAAACTTCACCATCAAGCCCTGTCTCTTCTTTCATTTCATCAACAGCACATTCAGCTGGGGTTTGATCGATTTCTACATAACCACTTGGTAATGCCCAACCACCAGCATTTGGTTCATATTTGCGTTTTATTACAACTAGTTCATTTTTATCATTAAGAATGATGCAAGCTGAAGCAGGGATGGGATTCTTATAGAACGTCCATCCGCATTCTGAACACTGTGGACGCATCTTGCCTTCTCTATCATCACCGAGTAGCATTACGTTCCCACATTTTAAACAAAAATTTACATTGTTATAAGACTCTTTTGTTATAGTCATTTATTAACTCTTTACTTTAAATTCTATTTTGCTAATTCTGTTATTTTCAATAAGATAAACACATTTCTCAAGTACATCAAAATTGCTTAAATGATCAATTCTAAATTCTGAATTATAAATAGCTAAAGAATTTCCTGTGATATTATCAATTAGTTCAATTTCATTTTCTGAAAATGTTAATATAATGCTTCTGTCAAGCTGCTTGTACTTGTTTAAAGAAATTTGGAATATTGAGTTTCCCTCTCTTTCTGACTGAGTCTTCAGTTGTTTGGTCCAGATCTCTTTTCCAGTGTCACGAGCAAGACATATTGCTTTGTTTTGTTTAGTAAGAACCATAATTCTATTTGCATCAAGTAATTCAATATCAACTAAACCTTCACTATATTGCTTTTCCCATTTCATTTGCACAAGGTCTTTATTTAGAACGTAAAGCTTGTTTGAACTTATCAGATATAAATTTTTATAATCGAAATAAGGTTTTTGTATCAGAGCTGCATCAAATGAATTCACAGCAGTTTTTTCCAAG
>JABIME010000094.1 GCA_018654125.1 Candidatus Cloacimonadota bacterium | reverse complement strand
TAAAACTCCCCCCATGCATGACGATAGGCAAAAACATGGCGTGCGGGAATATTCTTACATCTTAATAGGGACAATAAAACAGTTGATAGACCTCCACAATCTCCACCCTCATTTTTTAAAATTTCCAACGTTGTTTTTCCGTATCCGGATGTACTTTTAAACGTGAGGTTGTCATTAACATAGTCAAAACATTTTTTAGCATAAGCATATACATCAGTTGCATCTATCCAGAGTTCATCACTGATCTTTTTTATAGTCGCATTTTCGATATCAATAATATCATAGTACTGTTTTGTATAGCGTTTGTAAATATCGGAAGTTGTATCGTATTCATAAATTCTATCTATATTTGCTGAAACATATTCTGTGTTTGAGGGTACATAGTCAAACTCAATCATCACTTCACCCCAATCACCTTCAGCCGGTTGTTGCTCAGGTGAAATAGTAAAGCGAACATAATTATCCGGAGAGTCTGGATTATCAAGTATCTCTCCGCTGTGTGTATCGATATTGGATATCAGCTGATAATCATTATTACGTGGAAGCGGACAATAGATGAATTGTAAATTTTCTCCTGCCTTTACCTTCTTAAACTTTATTTTATGAGTATAACGATAAACCTGATCATCTATCGAATTATCAGTTGTTTCAGCGGTTAAACTATATGTCAGAAATACAAGAAAAAGTATGTTCAATAAATGTATTTTAAACTTTTTCATATTTATTCCTCTAATTTAACGCATTTAGATTCTCTTCCACCTTGGGTTAATGTCATACTTTCTACTTTTCCATCATTCTTTAAATTAAATGTAAATTGAGCTTCGAATATTTTTGGATAAAAAACATTTTCAGATTCAGAAAAAATTTCAAACTGATCTTGACCAGTTGCCTGAGCTTTCATTTGCTTACCTTCTTTCGTAACAGTAATAATAAACCCTTCTCGTAGTTCATATTTACCCACATAACTTTCCAAAATGGCATTATCAACAGGCTTATCTATAACTAATCGTCCAACCATAGCGTATGTTGGAGGTTCCATAAACGCGTTTCTAGTTGTAGGAAAACCTGTCATTCCTGATTCTGCACGTTGACCAGATTCTGAAACAAAACTGATATTTCCCGATTTGTCAGGGTAAATATTAAATAGGAAACATGAACCTAAGTAGGTTGAATAAAGGAGTTTACTATTTTTAATGTCGATTACAGAAACAAAAGATTTTTTGCGTGCAAAAAAACCTGAGTTAAAGGTCTTCTCTCCGACTGGATAATCTGAATACAAAGCGTTCTCGGTAAGCGGAAAATCGGCAGAACTTGTTGTTCCTCCAATAACAATAGTATCATTATTAAGAAAATTTACTGACATGACTTTATCGGCTTCACTTCCTCCAAATAATGTTGAGTATTCTAATGTCATATCATCAGAATTAAATACAGATATGAAGCAATCCTGTTTACCCTTACCTTTTTTGCTAATAGCATTATCAGTTACTGGGAAATTTTCTTCCTTAGTGCTGCCTGAGACTATCAATCTGTTTGGTTTTGTCCATTTTAAATTTGAGCTCTGATATCCATCGGCTGCGAAATAGCTTAAATATGAAATTTTGTTGTCTGCTGCGTTTATTTTGGCAATAAAATGATCCATTCTGGCTCTATTTTCAGGTTTGATGAATTCTTTGCGAATAGCATTATCAGTTACTGGTAAGTCTGCTGTAAGAGTACCGCCTGTAATATATATATTATCTTTGTCATCAACATCAAGCCCAAGAATCATTTCCATTTGGCTACTTCCAAAGAATGTGGAGAATAAAAGCTTTTCTCCATCTGGATTAAATTTAGAGACGAAACCATGGTGCTTTTTACTTGTAGAGTCAATGACACCTTTTGTTAGAGGAAAGTCATGAGAAAGGGTAACTCCCACAAGAATAATATTACCTTTAGAATCAATTTTAATGCATCCCCCGCTTACAGTTTCTTCAACTTCACCTCCAAGAAATGTAGAAAATATGATATCAGTTCCAGTTGGATTCATTTTAGTTAAGAAAACATCGCCAGCCCATTGTCCTTCACCATTAAAACTGGTATCATACACTCCTTCAGTTACAGGAAAATCTGATGATTCTGTACCTCCTGCTAAATAAATAAATCCTTGTTCATCCACTGTTATAGCTGTATGATGTTCTCTTTTTGTACCACCAATTAATGTTGCAAAAACTATTTCCCCTTTGGGTGTAAATTTTGCTACAAAGACATCGGCCAAATCCTCACCCTTTAATTCAGTTTGATACGCTCCTTCAGTAGCTGGAAAATTCTTATCTTTAGTATTTCCTGAAATATAAGTATACCCTTCGTTATCGGTATAAATATCAAAACCTGATGCAAATCTATCAGTATGCGAAAGATAAGTAGAAAAACCAAGCTTATATGCTAAGCTATCTGCAAATTCTATTGTTTGCGAGTTTAGAATTCCTAGATTAAAAAGAATTCCTAATAAGATGAAACTAATTTTTTTTAACATAATAATCTCCTTTATAATATCTATTTTTTAGTACTGCATATTCTATGCCAAACACCTAATATCACATTTTACAATAAGTTAGTTATAACTTACAGTTTATTTAGTCTTAAAGGTGTTCATCAACGTTCAATTTTTGTTCTCTTGTGAACAGTGTAGAGCGATTCACCTGGAACAATAACTTCTTAAAAATTCTAACAAATAACTGATCGATTATTATCTAATAGTTCTAAAAGCATTGGCATTGACACTGGCTTCACTAGATAATCGAGATACTTAGTTTTTTGCAACCTTTTAGTATATTGTGAAATCGGATCTGAGCTATGAAAAATTATATGAGTTTTATGCAATTCCTGAATCAAACATGCAATTTCGATCCCATCAATATCTCCCAAAACATTTATATCCATCAAAAAAAAATCTGGTTTAAACTCTTCAGCTGCTTTAAGTGCACTTTTATAATCACATGCTATTGAACAGACATCATGACCATTTTCTTCTAATAAAAACTTGATATCTTGCGCGATCAATACTTCATCTTCTACAATACAAATAGTATTCAAATCCCCCCCATAATCACAGAGATAGAGTTTGCATTATACCCCATCTCTGCTAAAAAATATTCTTTGTACTCAATTCAAGATCCTTGGAATAATCTTCCAGATTGGAAGAGGTTTTCCATGATTGTATTATTTATTTCATTAGGATCATTTTCTTCGTTGAAACATACTTGTCGGCTTTCATCTTGTAGAAATAAACGCCACTTGAAACTTTTTTGTTAGTATAGTCAGTTCCATTCCAGGTTACAATGTGATCCCCTGATTCATTCACGTCATTTACGAGGGTCTTCACGAGCTGGCCGCGTAGATTGTAAATTTCCAAAGTCACGTTTCCAGTTTCTTTGACTGAATAAGCAATATTGGTTTCAGGATTGAAAGGATTGGGATAATTTCCAGCAAGCTCTGTTTTAGCAATGATATTATTACCAGCATTAGTTCCCATATATGTGAATTCAATGGTAACTATATCAGATTCACCATCATCATAAATTGCTTGTACACCAGCAGTATATGTTTGATTGTAAACCAAATTTTCTAATAACCATTCTGTATCGGTTGTATTACCTTCAAAGCTGGTATCCAAAAATACATTGTAGCTTTCCAGTTCTCGGCTGGAATTTACATTGTGATCTAGTGCATTAACAAATACTTTTTCACGTTGAGTTGTAGTATGTGCACCTACTTCTTTTAGAGGAGTAGGAGAAAGTTCCGCAACAGTTCCATCGCCATACTGAACAACTGCACGAATGAGATAAGCTTCAGACCAAGATGTCCAACCTCCACCATTATTATGATCCCAAGATCTTCCATTATTCAAATTTGTATTACAGCTCATATAAGTATCTTCATCGATTGAACCAAAGGCAACAACGAAATCATTATCAACCATTAGGTTTTCATCAGATACATCTATTATTACCCAGTCATCAAAAAGAGCATAAGCTAATTCAGTGTGTAATAGATCTTCTGTAGGAGCCCCTGCATCCCAGCCCCATACTTCAGCATTGAACTCTGTACCTGAAGAGGTGTGTATTTTCAGTTCCAGAATTTGGCAGGCTTCACTAGGACTCATTTGAGTTCCCATACTAAAACCAACATAGCTGTATTGGCCGTTACTTACACCATTATCGTAGATTAGTTCCTCAATATCACCGCCGCCACCAACTGGTGCATCCCAAGTGAAAAGTCCATCTTCATCAACTGCTAAGTTTGTTGGTGGATCAAGAGTTGTGGCTGGATTATAAGTGAAATCTACTTCTACGCACTCAGATATACCGTCATCATAAACTGCTTCTACGCCAGCAGTGTAAGTCTGACCGCTAGTAAGATCAGAGAACATCCATTCTATATCGATAGTATTACTAACCATTTCACCATCAAGATAAACATTGTAACTTTCCAATTCTCGGCTGGAATTTACATTGTGATCTAGTGCACCAACTTTTTTTACAGGAGTTGAAGAGAGTTCGGCAACAGTGCCTGGTGCATCCCAGGTGAAAAGGCCATCTTCATCAACTGCCAGGTTGGTAGGTGGATCAAGAGTTGGTATTACTACATCTGTCAGCATCACATCATCAATATACCAGTAGTTAATGCCGTAAGAATCACCATTAAGATAGAAGCACATTTGGAATGTAGCTGATCCAACATCTGCATTAGTTATGGTTACGTTAACTGTTTCAGGTCCAACAGCACCAGCTGGAATAATCGACCATGCATCATTCCAGGTTGTACCATCGCTGCTCGTAGCTACACCCAGTGTGTATCCACCTGAATAGTCATCAACACAGTGCTTGAATTCTACAGCTATTTCTGTCATCTCTGATGTATCCAGAACCATTGTGCACATTCTTGATATATCATTAAATGGGGGTGTCCAACTGAACATCATCTCAGTTCCAGTACCGCCTGCATGGTTTCCTGCAGAGGATCCCCAGTTTGTTTGCCCCACTCCATCGATATACCAGCCGGCTGGTGGAACACCACCACCGAAATCTTCTAAGATCAGAATACCCTCTGCACCAATAAAAGCTAAATTGGAAGTGGCTTCTCCACCATCACCAATTAAATTATAGGGAACAACTGTGTAGCAATATGTTCCAGCTAAAGGAATTGTATTATCTATATAAGATGTATTTAGCCCGGTTACTTCAAATAAAACACCGTCATTTCTTTCGATGTGATAACCACCAATAACATTGTTAAAAGAACCGCCATGCAATCCGGTTGTGGGATTATCCCAAGTAAGTGTTCCTGATAAAATACCGGGAGATGTTTGCGTTAAAATAAGATTATTAACCGCAGCCGGAGCATCTTCTCCAACCCAAATAGTACTCTCAACCGTGATCCCCTCACCAGCATCATTGAAGCCAACAACACCATAGGTATAAATTCCGGCCGTTAGCATACTAGAATCTACGTGAGAACCTGTGCCACCGATAACAGGAGCTGTATCTGTGTAGATGAGTGTTCCATCTCTGTAGACTCTCATCTCATCGAGATCCGCAAGAGTGTTTCCGCCAATTGTTGTTGTTGGACAAGTCCAGCCGATATCAGCTTGGAAAATACCATTAGCACCCGGGGTAACAGTTACATCTGTAGGAGCGGCAGGTGAATTAAGAGTTTCAGCTGACAAATTTATATCTAAAGTGGTTATCTCTTCAGATAAGATCTCCACATCAGGGATTGTTAGAGTATTATAACCATCCATTGTACATATCACATCATAAATCCCAGCCATTTTATCAAAGCTGTACGACCCATCAGCAGCAGTTTCCGCAAAAGTAAAATACCCGTCTGTTATGATCGCACCTTCAATAGCATCACCTGTATCAGCATCTGTAACCGTTCCTGCTACAGAACCGAAATCACATTCCTGATAGCAGCATAATCCACCCTCATATGTACCTATCCAGAGTCTGGATTCAGCATCAAGCTCCAGACTCAATATATTATCTGTGGGTAGTCCGGAGTTTGTACTATTGTAGGAATACCAATCATTACCATCATATTTTGCCAATCCTGCTTCAGTTCCTACCCAGACATTGCCTTGATTATCGATCAGGATTTCCTGAGTATAATTACTGGGAAGATTGGAGTTATTAACATTGTACACTGACCAGATAGTGCCATCAAAACATGCAACACCACCACCAAAAGTAGCCATCCAAATATTGTTTTCATTATCAAATTCAATATCATAGACAGTATCATCCGGAATCTCTGAATTCCCTGTATTGTAAGAGCTCCATTCAGAGCCATCAAAGCTAGTCAGACCACCCCACTGGGTTCCAATCCATTTTACATCATCTTGATCAACATTTATTGTATAGATCGTATTATCGGGTAACTGACTATTATTCATGTCGAAAACTTCCCAGACAGAACCATCAAAACTGGCAATTCCACCAAAACTGGTTCCAATCCATTTAACATTATCTTCATCAATTGTAATTTCTGTAACCAGAGGATATGGGAGCGGAGATGCCCCATATGTATATTCAGTCCAGCTAGAACCATCAAAAACTGCAGCGCCATTACCAGATCCGATCCAAATATTACCATTCTCCTCTCTGGCTATACACCTTATAGTTGCATAATCATAATAATAATTCTGCCAATTTACATCATCATAACTGGCTAGGCCACCACTGAATGTTCCTACCCACTTCACATTATCAGGAGCGATTAATAGATCATATACATCATCTGCCGGAATACCTGAGTTTGTAAGATCATAAATGTCCCATTCCTCAGCATAAGCTAAGAAAGAGACTGAAAATAAAATTAACATCACTAATAATAAACTTTTACTCTTCATTTGTTTTCCTCCAATTTTTTATATTACTTTTTTTGATACTTTTACTTAATCTGCTTTTTTTTCATTTCATTAGGATCATTTTCTTTGTAGATGTGAAATTTAGAGTTTTCATTTTGTAGAGGTAGACTCCACTTGCAACAGTCTTACCTGAATCATTAGTACCATTCCACGAAATGATATGATCTCCAGATTCAACTACACCTCTGATAAGTCTCTTAACAAGTTGACCGCGTAGATTGTAAATTTCCAAAGTCATGTTTCCGAGTTCTTTGACTGAATAGGCAATATTTGTTTCAGGATTGAAAGGATTTGGATAGTTTCCAGCAAGTTCTGTTTTAGCAATGATGTTATTGCCAGCATCAGCTCCAATATAGGTAAAATCTATTGTCACAAGCTCAGACATACCGTCATCATAAACTGCTTCTAAGCCGGCTGTGTAAGTCTGACCGCTAGAAAGACTACTGAATTGCCAGAAGCTATCATCAGTACTGCCCTCAAAATATCCATCGAGATAAACATTGTAACTCTCCAGTTCTCGGCTGGAATTTACATTGTGATCCATCACATCAACAAATACTTTTTCACGTTGAGCTGTAGTATGTGCACCAACTGGTGCATCCCAAGTGAAAAGGCCATCTTCATCAACTGCCAGGTTGGTAGGTGGATCAAGAGTTGGTATTACTTCATCTGTAAGCATCACATCATCAACATACCAATAGTTGAAATCAGATGAGTTTCCTACAAAATAGAAGCACATTTGAAATGTAGCGGATCCAACATCAGTTGTGGTAACAACATAATTAACTGTTTCAGGTCCAATTCCTCCGGTTGGAACAATCGACCATGCATCATTCCAGATTGTACCATCGCTGCTAGTTGCTACACCCAGTATATATCCACCTGAATAGTCATCAACACAGTGCTTGAATTCTATAAATATCTCTGTCATATCTGATGTATCCAGAACCATTGTACACATTCTTGATATACCAATAAAACAGGGTTCCCAAGCTAGCACCATCTCAATTCCAGAACC
>JABIME010000093.1 GCA_018654125.1 Candidatus Cloacimonadota bacterium | reverse complement strand
CTTGATTTTGAGAAAGCAATAGGTCACAAATCTATCATTCATCCAGAAAAAGAAATTTATACAATGTTCCCAATGGGACTTGATGTAAAAAACAATATTGCCTGTAGTTACATGGATACAATGATCGTGGGTGATGTTGAGAAAACATTAGCTGAATGTGACTTCGTTGTAAGCGAGAGATATTATACTCATGCACAACAGCAAACAGCGATGGAGCCGCACACATCAACCGCTTACATCGATGTTCAGGAAAGATTAAACATAATTTCCTCAACTCAAAATCCATATCATACACGTCGGATAATAGGTGAAGCCTTAGGAAACCCTTTACGTGATATTAGGGTCATTAAACCAAGAATTGGTGGTGGGTTTGGAGCCAAACAGCAAGTTCATAATGACCTTTTTACAGCAATTGTAACACTAAAAACAGGTAAACCATCTAAATGTTTCTATACAAGAAAAGAGGTTAATGAAAGTACTTTTACCCGCCATCAAATGAGAATGGATATCCAGTTAGGAGCGGATAAAGAAGGCAATTTGCAAGCTTTCGATATGCAGATTCTTTCTAATACCGGAGCTTATGGAGAGCATTCTCTAACAACATTTATGGTTGCAGGTTCTAAACTTCTTCCTATGTATAATAAAGCAAGGGCACTTCGTTTTGAAGGAAAAGTAGTTTATACAAATAAGTGCTCTGCTGGCGCTTATCGTGGCTATGGAGCTATTCAGGCAAATTTCGCAGTTGAATCTGCAATGTGCGAACTTGCTGCAAAACTCAAAATGGATCCTGTAGAATTACGTCTAAAAAACTGTATTAGAGAAGGTGAATCTTCACCTGTTTTCAGTGTTATGGGAGAAGGTGGCGAAGGTATTGCTCAGATAATGGAAAGCTGTAAGCTTGATTACTGTATAAAGCGTGGTAAAAAATTGATCGGCTGGAAAAAGAAATTTCCCTCAAAACAAATTACCGCTAATAAAATACGTAGTGTAGGAACTGCAATTGCCATGCAAGGATCAGGAATTCCACTTTTAGATATGGGTGCTGTCGTTTTAAAATTAAATGATGATGGATTTTTTAACCTACTTGTTGGTGCTACTGATCTGGGAACAGGAAGTGATACCGTTCTTAGCCAAATTGCAGCTGAGGCAATCGGAGTTCCGGTAGATAGAATTGTTATAACCTCTTCTGATACAGACACAACACCCTATGATGTTGGAGCTTATGCTTCTAGCACTACATTTGTTTCGGGAAATGCTGCCAGAAAAGCTGGATTGAATATGAGAGAAAAGCTCATTGAAGAAGCAGCAAAAGCTCTCCATGCAGTACATAAAGATGACATTATATTTGAAAATTGTATTTTCAAATCAAAATTCGGTGGTGAGTCAATTACATTAAAAGAACTCTCTGAAGGATTGTATTATAAATTTGGTGCAGATATGAAACAGCTTATCGCTTCGGGTTCTAATACAAGCCCAAAATCACCGCCACCATTTATGGCTGGTTTTGTAGAAATTGAGCTTGATACTGAAACAGGAAAAGTTGATATTCTAGATTATGTTGCAGTGGTAGATTGTGGAACTACGATAAACCCAAATCTAGCAAAAATTCAGGTAGAAGGTGGAATTCTGCAAGGTATTGGAATGGCAATGTTTGAGGATGTGATTTATTCTGATGATGGGAAAATGCAAACTAACAACTTTATGAAGTACAAAATTCCAAATAGAAAAGATGTGAAGAAAATTACTGTTGAATTTGCAGAAAGTTATGATCCCGCTGGACCATACGGTGCAAAATCTGTAGGTGAAATTGGAATTGATACACCACTTGCTGCGATTGCAAATGCTGTATATAATGCGGTAGGTGTAAGGATCCGTTCGGTTCCATTAACACCGGAAAAAGTTTTGAATGCAATTAAGAAAAAATAGAATAAATTGGATTGTATAATGAAACAAGAAAATAAATATTATTTTGAATGTATAACTTGTGGCGCAAAATATGAACAGAATGAAGTAACATATCTTTGCCCAGTCTGTGAGAAAGAAAACACACCAGAGATCCCGCCAAAAGGAGTTTTGAAAACTTTATATCATTATGGGAAGATCAAGAATTCAGCAAAGTGGCATAAGCTTTTTGATAAATTAAAAGCAAAAGAATATCGTGAACTTTTGCCAATTAATTCAGAACGCAGTTTATCGTGGCTAAAGGTTGGCAAAACACCACTTTACGAAATTTCATCTGATTCTATTCCTCTTTTGAAAGGGAAATCAAAAAAAGTTTTCCAAATCCTTCTTAAAGATGATTCACAAAACCCGACCTTTTCTTTTAAAGATAGAGCTTCTGAACTGATTTGCGCTTATGCAAAAGAGCAGGGAATAGATACAATTGTAGCAGCATCAACTGGAAATGCTGGATCATCTCTAGCAGGAATTTGTGCTTCTCAAAAGCAAAATGCAATTATCTTTACTCCTGCTTCTGCACCAAAAGCCAAGCTTACTCAAATATTAATGTATGGAGCTCAACTTATTCCGGTAGATGGCAGTTATGATGATGCTTTTGATCTGAGTATTGAAGCGACAAAAAAATTTGGATGGTATAATAGAAATACTGCTTATAATCCATTCACAATTGAAGGTAAGAAAATAGTTTCATTCGAGATATTTCAGCAAATGAGACAGCAACTTCCCGATCGAGTTTTTGTTCCAGTTGGAGATGGTTGTATAATTTCTGGAGTATTCAAAGGATTTGAAGATCTTCTAAAGTTAGACCTCATTAAAAAGATCCCAACTATTGTGGCTGTACAATCTGAAAAAAGTGATAACATTGTTCGCAATCTGGATAACGATAAATTCGTTACTAAGCCAAGTACAACCATAGCAGATTCCATCGCTGTTGATATTCCAAGAAATTACTGGATGACAAAGAAATTCATGGATGAATATGCTGGAGAATCGGTTATAGTAAGTGATGATGAAATAATTTCTGCATCAAAAGTACTGAGTGAAAATACGGGTATTTTCTCTGAACCGGCAGCAGCAACGGCTTTTGCAGGAATCATGAAGTATGCAGAAAAAGAACTGATTGACGAAAAATCTAAAAATGTAGTGTTACTTACAGGCAGTGGTTTAAAAGATCTAAAATCAGTTCAAGGAATTATTGATACTCCTAAACCGATAAAAAAATTGGATGAAATAAAATTGTAGTCTTTAATAATTTGAGGTATTTATGAAATGTGTTAAAAAATTTGATGCCCGACCAAAATTAGACGGATCCTGGAAGTTTATAGATGATTATACTTACGATGATATTTTGCATGGACAATTGCTCTATTCCACTTGTCATCATGGTTATATAAAGAAAATAAGTTTCCCAAAAAACTATAACCTTTCTGAATTCACAATGGTTTCACCAAAAGATATTCCGGGTGAGAATATTGTACCAGAACCTGTTTGTGATCAACCATTTATGGTAGATGATGAGGTTATGCATTACGGTCAAGTAATCATGGGTATCGCACATTCAAACCGAAAATTACTCCTCAAATTTATTAAAGAAACAAAAATTGAATATGAAGAACTTCCTGCAATAACCGGAATTAAAGAATGTTTAGATAATGAAGAGAATCATTTTGGTAAAGAATCAACCATTGATCACAGAACAGATAAGATGCCGAAAGAAGAATGGATATACCATCATAATATTTATTACACACCTCATCAAGAGCAGGCTTATTTAGAACCTCAAGGTGTAATTTCTGTGTATGATAAAAAAGCAAATAATATGTTCATTAGAATAACTGCACAGTGCCCATTCTTTGTAAAACATGGTGTAGAAGCAATGATGGGAGATACAGTTGATGAAGTTATTGTTGAGTCTCCACAAGGTATTGGTGGAGCTTTTGGCGGGAAAGAAGATTTCCCAAGTTTATTTGCCGGGATCAGTTCTTTATTATCTTATAAAAGCGGGAAACCGGTAAAAATCATTTTAGAGCGAACTGATGATATTCAGATCACAACAAAGCGTCATCCTTCAAGAGTAGAACTGAAAACATGGACAGATCCAACAACAAAAAAGATAAAGAGATGTCGTATAGATTACCGTCTTGATGCTGGAGCATATCAAACATTATCACCTGTTGTTTTGGCTCGAGGAGTCTTGCATTCAATAAGCGGATACTCGGTACCAGACGTATTTATTCGTGGACGCATGTTTAGAAGCAACACACCTTCTAATGGCGCTTTCAGGGGTTTTGGTGCACCGCAGGCATTTGCAGCAATGGAAGCTCATGTAGATAGGATCGCGGCTGAACTGAACATTAATCCTTATGAATTTAGAAAGATCAATCTCTTTAGGATAGGTGATGAATTCCCAACCACTCAGAAAGTTGTGGAAGAGAATCTTTCTGACTGTTTAGAGCGAGTTATTCAGAGATCAGATTACCATAAAAAATT
>JABIME010000092.1 GCA_018654125.1 Candidatus Cloacimonadota bacterium | reverse complement strand
CCTTCGTTCTTGAGAAGTCTTACAGGATATAGAGTATATCGTGACGGAGAATCTGTTACAGACGTAACAGAAACAACATATACTGATTATAATGTTCCAACAGGAATTTATACTTATTATGTTACCGGACTTTACGAGCAGTATGAATCTGATGCTTCAAATGAAGTTATTGTTGATCTTACTGAAGCTGATGATCCGCTGATTCCAACGAATACTGTTCTTATTGGAAATTATCCGAATCCATTTAATCCTGAAACAAAGATAGAGTTCAGTTTACTTGAAGCCGGCAATGTAGATGTGGTTATTTACAATATTAAAGGTGAGAAAGTTAAAAAGCTTGTTGACGGCAAAATGGTCGCAGGATTTCATTCCGCTGTTTGGAACGGTAAGGATGATAATGGCAAAAAAGTAGCAAGCGGTGTCTATCTTTACAGGTTCAAAACTGCTGAAATAGATCAAACTAAAAAAATGATGTTAATTAAATAATTGGAGGAAGTGTGAAGAAATTTCTTTTACTTACGATACTGCTATTTGCAGTATATTCACTTTTTGGAGTATTAGAGTATCAAAGATCGGGTGATGGATTAAGGGTAACTTTTGTTAATGATGAAAATTCATTAGAACAAAGTGAACTGGAGCAAATTATTGCCTTACCATCAAAAGGTGTTGATATTATTATTAATGATTGTGTGGTTGAGGAGTACTCTGGTAATGGAGAACTATTAAGAACACGATCTGATGTTGGAGAAGATCATGTTAAAGTGCAAAAAAGTTTCATTATGCGAAATCTTTATGCACATCAATTCAGTATAAACAAAACTAAAGTTACTGATGGTATTTCTTCAGTACTAAAAAGTATTGATGTTGAAATAAGAATGACTGATCCGGTTCAAATTCCTCAAACAGTATCAGCTGCATTTTTACCTCTTTACAAAGATCTTATTGATAATTTTGATAGATCTTATTTGCGGGATGCATCGGTTGCTCCATCTAAAATGCTTATCATTACTCATCAAACTTTATTAGGTTATACACAGGTTTTTACTGACTGGAAAAATCAGAAAGGTATTGAAACAGAAGTAGTTATAAAAGATGACATTGGAACTACAAGTGCTCAGATCAAAGAATATATACAAAATGTTTATGATACTTCAGAAGTACCTCCTGACTATGTTCTTCTTACAGGTGATACAGATGATGATTTCGAAATTCCATCCTTTTATATTGTAAGTTCTGGTGGAGATAGTAATGTTACCGATCATCCATATACCTTGTTAGATGGAGATGATTATTTTCCTGAAATGATTATTGGTAGAATGTCAATCGATAGTGTGATAGATTACCAAACAATGATCGCAAAAACTCTTTATTATGAGAAGACACCTTTTATGGGAAGTACACATTGGTTTGAGAATGCTACTTTAGTTGCTGGTAATTACAGTTCATCTCCTCCAATGCCTACAACTCCTGTAAAAGCAACAATGTGGCTTAAAGATAAAATGGTAGATTACGGATACAACAATATTGATGAATTTTATTACTGGCCTCCATATTATAATATTTTCCCAGGATCAGCATTGATCTCAGCTTCAATAAACGCTGGTGTTGGTGTGGTTTCATATAGAGGTTGGGGAGATGCAAACGGATGGCATTATCCGCTTTATCATCGTGAACATCTCGATGATCTTAATAATGGAATGATGCTACCAATTATGACATCAATTGTGTGTAATACTGGTGACTTTGCTAATAGTGTAGACCCATGTTTTGGCGAAAAATGGGTAAGAATGGGAAATCCTGCAGAGCCTGCTGGTGGTGTTATATTCGTTGGTCCTTCCGATCTTCATACAAGTACAAAACTTAACAATTCTATTTTTTCTGGACTTTGGTATGGAGTTCTAGATGAAGATAATCTTGCTTTTGGAAGCGCTGTCCTCCGAGGTAAATATGAGCTATACGATAACTTCCCACTTAACAGAGAGCCAGGTGATTATGTTGAATTTTATTTTAGTGTATATAATATTCTTGGTGATCCATCATTATCTATGTGGACTACAGTTCCACAAGATATTACCTGTACACTGCCAACAGAAGTTAATGTTGGAACAAACTTCATTGATATAGATCTTCCCGGAATGGATGGGGCTATAGTTACAGCTATTAAAGATGATGAATTTTTTAATACAGCTGTTGTAGAAAATGGTTCAGTTATTATTTATCTTGAATCTCAAACAACTGGCGAAATAACACTTACGATAACAAAACCAAATTATTATCCACTACAGGAAACAGTAATAGTAAATCAAGCCAATGTAGATCTTGGCCTTACAGGTGTTACACCTGCAAGTGCGCTTGTGTCTGGTGCAACAGTACAATTAGATCTAACAATAACAAATTATGGTTCTCAATCTGCATCATCAATTTCTGCTGATTTATTATCTGATAACGGATTTATTAATATAAATACAACATCAGCTAGTTTTGGTAATATTGATGCTGGCTCTACATCTACACAAGGTTATGAGATCGAAATAGAAACAAATTGTCCGAACAATGAGATAATTGAATTTGATCTGGCAATTTCTGATGGAAGCACTTCAAAATTCCATATAATAGTTAGTGGTTTAATATTTGAATTTGAAAACGTTGTTGTTAATGATGAAAATGGAATACTTGAGCCGAGTGAAGAGAGTTCAATTTCTGTTTCATTTACAAATATTGGATCTTTTGATGCTACATCAATTGATGCTGAATTAATTGCTTTAGCTAGTGATGTGAATGTAGTAGCTTCCAACTTTAATGTAGGAAATATAGGTGTTGATGAATCTGCTGTAGCAGAATTTACCATCGAAGCAGATGAAGATTGTTTTGTTGGAATTTCTGTTCCATTCCAAATGAATTTATCTGATGCAGATGGACTTAACACAACAATCTACTTTAGTTTAGAAATTGGTGATATAGACCATTATGCACCAACCGGACCAGATACTTTCGGTTATTATGCTTACGATAGTAATGATCAGTTTTATGTGAATAGTCCTGATTATGAATGGATTGAGATAGATCCGCAAGAAGGTGGGAATGGAGAAGTATTTGAGCTTGGTGATGATAGATCTGTAATTATCCCAATGCCATTTGATTTTCAATTTTATGGTGAAGTTGGAGATAGTTTAACCATCTGTACAAATGGCTGGATCTCTATGCGTCCAACTTGGGAAACCTATTTTAGAAATTGGAATATACCATCTGCTTTGGGCCCTTATGGTATGATCGCAGCTTATTGGGATGACCTTATCGGTGAAGAGATCTCAACAGGTGAATATGAAGATATGAGAATCAGTTACTATTACGATGAAACAGAAAATATATTTATAATAGAGTGGAATGAGTGTGTGAATAGAATTGATCTTACCTCTGTTGAAAAATTTGAGATAGTTCTTTATGACCCTGCTCATTATCCAACTGATAGTGGAAATGGAATCATTCAAATTAATTATCAATTTGCCAATAATCCTGATTTTAGGAGTAATTACGCAACTATTGGAATTGAAAATCATGATCAATCTGTAGGACTTCTTTATACTTATGCAAATATTTACCCACAAAGTGCTACAGAAATACAGAACGAATTTTCAATAAAGTTTACTACAGAAGCACCGGAATTTGCAGAACCGCAAATTCCAACAGCAGATTTTGTTGTAGATAGAACTTATGGTATTGCACCTTATGAAGCGACTTTCACAAATCTTACTTCTCCACCATATTTCTATAATGAATTTAATTGGGAATTTAACGATGGTAGTTCTGTCCAGGATGAACGTCATCCTGTTCATATATTTGCAGATCCAGGGAATTATGATATAACTATGAATGTAGAAAATACTTTAGGCACAGATGAAATAACGAAAAATGATTACATAAATGTGCTTTCAACAGATGGACTGATCTGGCCTGGAGATACAAACAGTAATGGTGTTGTGAGTGCAGAAGATATTCTGCAAATCGGTGTATATTGGCGCCAAATTGGTAAT